>DEEW01000171.1:11539-24072 GCA_002350465.1 Lachnospiraceae bacterium UBA2868 | reverse complement strand
GCAAGAGGCTATACTGCGTGGGACCCTACAAGCTATGCATTCGTCAAAGACGGGGTTTTGTGTATTCCTACGGCGTTCTGCTCCTACGGAGGAGAGGCGCTTGACAAGAAGACCCCGCTCCTTCGTTCAATGGAAGAGATCAACACACAGGCAATGCGTATATTGCGTCTGTTCGGAAATACCGAGGTAAAGCATGTCCTGACAACCGTCGGTGCGGAGCAGGAGTATTTTCTTGTTGACCGAAAACTTTACAACAGGAGGGAAGATCTGATCTTCTGCGGAAGGACGCTGTTTGGCGCTCCGGCTCCGAAGGGGCAGGAGATGGATGATCATTATTTCGGTGCCATCAAGCCTAGAATATCGGCATTTATGAAGGAGCTTAACGAAGAATTGTGGAAGCTCGGGGTATATGCGAGGACTGAACATAATGAGGCGGCTCCCGCACAGCATGAGCTTGCACCTATATATACAACGACCAACCAGGCCACTGATCAGAATCAGGTTATGATGGAGATAATGAGGAATGTGGCCAGAAAGCACGGGCTGGTCTGCCTGCTTCACGAGAAGCCTTTTGCGGGTGTGAACGGAAGCGGTAAGCATAACAACTGGTCAATATCGACGGATACGGGAGTTAACCTCTTAGAGCCCGGAAAGTCACCTCATGAAAACGCACAGTTTCTGCTGTTCCTTGCGGCAATGATAAAGGGAATAGATGAATATCAGGAAATGATGCGGGTTTGTGTGGCATCTGCAGGTAACGATCACCGTCTCGGGGCAGCCGAGGCACCGCCGGCGATCGTTTCCGTCTTCATAGGAGATGATCTTGCGGAAGTACTCGACTGTATCGAAAACGGAAAATCATATGCCGGGTCAGGCTCAGGCAAGATGGAGATAGGAGTCTCCGTCCTTCCCGCAATTCCCAAGGATTCAACCGACAGAAACCGTACTTCGCCCTTTGCCTTTACCGGAAACAAGTTCGAATACAGATCTGTGGGAAGCTCACAGTCAATAGCCGGCGCAAATACGGTAATCAACACGATCATGGCCGAGGAACTGAAGCAGTTTGCCGATGAACTTGAGAAGGCAGGGGAGGAGAATTTTACAAAAGCTCTCAATGAACTGATCAAGAAGACTATCAGGGAACATAAACGTATCCTCTTTAACGGTGACGGATATTCGGAAGTCTGGGAGGAAGAGGCAAAACGCAGGGGACTGGCCAATCTCAAAACAACGGTTGATGCACTTCCCACATTTTTGCTGGAGAAGAACATTAAGCTGTTTACGAGTCATAACATATATACGGAAAAAGAGATGCGCAGCCGTTATGCGATCCTTCTTGATTCCTATAACAAGATCATCAATATAGAGGCTCATACGATGATCGATATGGCTAGGAAAGAGATCCTTCCCGCAGTCAGTGCATATGTTGGAGGGCTGTTTGCCGATCTTGAGACAAAGCTTTCCGTGGCGGAGAAACTAAAGGCTCCGATACCTCACAATATGGAGGAAGAGACAGCAGTCAATCTTTCAACGCTCTGCGATGAGGCGCTGACGGATGTGGTTCTTCTCGAAACGCTAATAGCCAAGAGTGATTTTAAGGATGATCTTGCCCGCGGGCAGTATTACAGGGATTCGGTGATCCCTGCAATGAATGAGCTCCGCAAGACATGTGATGCCATGGAGAAGCTTACGGCCAAGGAAATGTGGCCGCTCCCGCAGTACGGTGATATGCTGTTTAACATATAAACTGCATACTTGATTGCTTAAGCAAGAGTATTTTTGACGCGATTTAAGGCATTTATTACAGCAGGTATAGCCAGGATTATTAGCGTGATGGCTGCTTCGATGTAGATATAAGCACCGTTATAGCACAAGCTGTAAATTAGAGGATTCCAGCCTTCCGGAGCGTATTCGCCAAAGAACACGAAGCCCGAAATAGTCGCAAATATGAATCTTCCGGTAACTCCGGCAAGATATCCGAGCTGCAGGCCGTGCTTTTGATCCTTGAAGAATCCTGAAATTCCAAGTGCCGTAAATGCACATCCGTAGTCAATGATCACCTGGAGCGGTGTATATATCTCAGGCTTCTGGACAAACTGAAGAATACCGTATGCCAGTGCTGCGGTAAGAGAATACTTCCATCCGTAGAAATAGCCGATTACGCAGATGAAGAACATTGACAGAAGTGTTACACTCCCTCCCAGCGGTGCGGAAAAGAGCTTGATGAAGGATAAGACATAAGCCAAAGCAATGCACACTCCGGCAACTGCCAATCCCTTGACAGAAAATGATTGTTTCATAATTTTTACCTCGCTTCCTTACGTCGGTATCAACCGAAATCAAGTTCAAGGGGTTTGATCTCAGACCGCCTGCGGTCACCCCCAGCTACACAACGTAACGTAGTATATCACTAAAAATATTTATTTACAACTTATCTATGTCTCTTAAGTTTTGGCTTGGCGGCGCAACAAGCGATAAATCCCGTCAAATGATGAAGTTCATACTGGAAGATGCTGCAAGTAACCCGGGCAGGCAGTATCTGGTGGTCGTACCCGAACAGTTCTCGCTCTCTACCCAGCGGGAGCTTGTCCTTAATTCACCCAATCTGGGCATACTTAACATAGATGTTCTTTCCTTTACTCGTCTGGCACACAGAATAAGTGACGAAGTCGGATCCTTTGCGCCCGATGTGACCACACTTGATGAGATGGGAAAGAGTCTGATCATCGGCATGCTTGCAGCCGCAAACAGGAAAGAGCTGACGGTGTTCGGAAACGATCTTGATAAGCTTGGGGTTACAGACAAGTTAAAATCAATCATTTCGGAATTCATGCAGTACGGCATATCTGTGGAAAGAGCCTATGAGATATCGGATCTGGCAGCGTCGGACTCTCACAATCTTCTTGCCGGAAAGCTTCATGATGTTGCATTTTTATACGACAAATTTAAAGAGTACATTAAAGATAAATATACTACGGTGGAGGATACGCTTGATGCGGTAAGTGCTCTTGTGCCCCGTTCTGATACGATCAAAAACAGCGTGATAGTATTCGACGGCTTTACGGGTTTTACTCCTGTGCAGAATAAACTGATAGGAGTGCTTCTCGAATATGCCCTTTCGGTAAATGTGGCACTGCTGTATGACGATTGTATACAAGAAAACAATGCCGGCACGCCGATTAGAGAACATGAGTTATTTTATCTGTCCAGACACACTATGGATCAGCTGGGGCGTATGGCCGATGAACGGCACGTAATCATAGACGATCCGTACAAAGCCTGCAATTCCAATAAAAATAACATACGCAATTCAAATAATGATATTGTATACACGGATGTTTCGCTTTTTGCCGGGTGCAATCCTGACGAAGAAATACAGATGGTATTTAATCGTATAGTAAAACTGGTCAGGGACATGGGCTATCATTATAAAGATGTGGCTATCCTTACCGGTGACATGGAAAGTTACCGCCATCCGATAGAAAGGGAGTTTACCAAACACAACATTCCATACTTTGTAGACAGGACCGAGCCGGTACTTCTGAATCCTTTCATAGAATACATCCGGTCTTTTTTGTCAATTTTTGCAGACAATTATGAGATTTCTTCGGTATTCGGCTTTTTAAAGTCCTATCTGACTGATATATCCGACTCGCAGATCGATATGCTCGAAAACTACTGCATTGCCGCGAATATCAAGGGATACAAGGCGTGGCATCAAAGATTTGATGTTCACACGCGGACAGTGGGAGCGGATGAGCTGCTTATCTTAAATGATATCAGGGAAAAGCTTGTGGCAAGATTTGATGATTTTACCGGATCCCTCGGAGCCGGACGGCAGATTAATGCCGGAAGCATCTATAGCGTAAGGGATTTTTCGACGGCTCTTTATAAAATGATAGAGTCCGACGGAATCGAGGATAAGCTTAAAACGGGTGCAGAGGCCTTTTTGGAGGCTGGAAACCGTAAGAGTGCCACCGAATACGAAAAGATATATGTTCAGATAATGAATGTACTTGACGAACTATGTGAACTTATTCCGGACGAGAGGACGGACATAAGAGGGTTTGCGGCACTTCTTGATGCCGGATTTGACAGTATCAGGATAGGGAGTGTTCCTATGGGAATGGACTATATTCAGATCGCGGATCTTACAAGAAGCCGTCTTGGCAATATAAAAGCCCTTTTCATAGTCGGCGCAAATGACGGCGTGATTCCCAGGGCAGCCGTCTCATCGGGTATTATCAATGAAAGCGAGAGAGAATATCTGGTCAGTTCCATCGATAAGCTCACGCTGGCTCCGACAGCCAGGGAAGATATTTTCACTCAGCGTCTCTACATATATATGGCAGTTAATAAGCCGACACAAAAGCTGTTTGTGTCATATTCGAGAATTTCCTCAAGCGGAAAATCACTTCTTCCTTCGTATATCATAAGAAAGCTTAAAAGTGCTTTTGATGTGCGTATTGAGACAAAATCCGGACTTTGCGACAATTATCCGGATGACGCCGAAGCTTTTGATGACCTGACAGATATGCTCTACCCGGCTCTTCGGGGGACGATAGATGTCCAAAAGGGTGCAAGAGTAAAGGAACTTCTTAAATACTTTATCCGAAAAGAAGAGTATAAAGAGCGACTGATGCGTATGCTCAGAAACGGGCTGCTGCAGGAAGGCGGCAGAGGTGACTCTATCGGCTCGGCACTAGCACACGCACTGTATGGAAAGCGCATAGTAACAAGCATTACAAGGCTTGAAGCATATGCAAACTGTGCGTACAGATACTTTCTCGAGTATGGGCTTACCCTTCGGGAGCGGGAGGTATTCTCTTTCGAAGCAAGAGATATGGGAAATATCTTCCATGATTCCATGAAGACGTATTCGCAAATGATGCAGGAAAATCACCGCAGCTGGGCGGATATATCCGAAGATGAGATAAATGAGACAATGGACAAGGCTGTTGATGCGGTAATAGAGAAATATCGGGAAGAAAAATTGTCCACATCGGCAAGATACGCATATATGGAAAACCGCATCAGGAAGATCATGCGCAGAAGTGCATCGGTTGTAAGCAAACAGATCAGAAAGGGAAAATTTACGCCGAAGTACTTCGAGGTTGATTTTGACGAACTGACAGATAATGATACTCTTTCGGTCAGACTGTCGGATGAGGACATAATGCGTCTTCGAGGCAGGATCGACAGGGTCGATACATGCGAGACAGACGACGGAATATACATAAGGGTCATAGATTACAAGTCATCAAACCATGAAATGGATCTTGCGGCGGTGTACGAGGGCAGACAACTCCAGCTTCTTGTGTATCTGAATGCAGCGATGGGGATGGAGAAAAAAAGTGCCCAAAAGGCAGGAAAAAGTCCAAAGATAATCCCGGCGGGGGTTTTCTACTATCATATGGATGATCCGATAGTAGGAGCCAGGGAGGAACTTACCGAGGATGACATCAAGACGCTGATCATGAAGGATCTTGCACTTAAGGGGCTTGTTAACAGTGACATATACGCCCTTCAGCTTATGGACAGGGATCTGGCGACGGATTCCACGGTTCTTTCGGTATCGCTTACTGCAAAGGGCGAATTGCGCTCTACAAAGCAGGCAGTATCGGCAGATGATTTTGATGTTCTGTCGGAGTATGTGACGCGTTGTATCCGTAATATGGGCCGAAACATTGAGGAAGGTATAGTGGCTGTTCCAAAACCCGACGGGAAGGCAAGGTTTACCGGCCCGGACTGCGCATATTGCCCGTACATGTCCGTGTGCGGTTACAAAGCCGATTCCGGGGAAAAAAAGGCCAAGAAGGCAGGGAGCGGAAGGACAAACGCCGAGTGGATCGAACTCATGAGGGAAAAGGATGAGTCTGACAGATAACCAAAAACTGGCAATTGAAACAAAGGATGCGAATATCCTTGTATCGGCAGCCGCAGGGTCCGGAAAGACCATGGTGCTTACCGAGAGGATAGTGGGACGCATTGTAAGCGAAAACGATCCGGTTGACGTGGACCGTCTGCTTGTCATGACTTTTACGAACGCCGCTGCAGCGGAAATGCTGGACAGAATAAGGGATGCGATAGATAAGAGGCTTGATGCGCTGCGGCATGACCCGGATGCAGCCTCAGAAACGATATCCAACCTTGAAAAACAGAGCGTTCTTGTGCATACGGCTGCGATCACGACCATCCATGGGTTTTGCAAGAAGGTTATATCCGATCACTTCGAAGTAGTCGGGCTTGACCCGAACTTCAGGGTTGCGGACGAGAACGAATGCAGGCTTATCCGTCAGGACGCCCTGGATGAATGCATGGAAGCGGCATATGAGGCAGCTGATCCGGATTTTCTGAATGCAGCTTTGTGTTTTTCAAATGCGAAGAACGATACGGGAATCGCAAACCTTATCATTCCTATATATGAGTTTATCATGGCAAATCCGGAGCCTGAAAGCTTTGCAAAGGATTGTATAAAAGGGTATGAGTCCGGATCTTTTGAGGAATTCGCCTCATCTTTTGTTTTAAAGAAATTTGAGGAAGAACTCCTCAGAAAATATAACACCGCCAAAAAAGCGGCGGATTCGGCAATGGAGCTTATTGAGCAGTATGAGGAGCTTTTGCCGTACAAGGCAAATGTCGAGGCGTATACCGATGCATTTTCCCGGATGGGGGAGGAAATGGAAAAGGCAAAGTGCGGCATCTACGACGTACTCCGGCAGGGTCTCCTGGGTATCAAGGCCCCGGCCTTTGGAAAAATATCCGACAGCAAGCTGTCCGATGACGCTATTCTGGCAAAAGCGGAGGTAAAGCGCCTGAGGGACGCCGCAAAAGACGGTGTTACAAAGATTCTTGCGATGATGCCCTTTGATCTTAAGACGTCATATGAGCAGATGCGTCTCATGGAGCCGTTCATCAGGGCAGTTGTAAGAACTGTACTGGATTTTTCGCGAATTTACGAAAAAAAGAAGCGCGAGAAGAACATAATCGACTTTAACGATATGGAGCATATGGCGGTTAGCATCCTAAAAAACCCCAGGATAGCCGAACTTTACCGGGAAAGGTACGTTGAAATATACGTGGACGAGTACCAGGATTCCAACATGACACAGGAGATGCTCGTATCTCTCATATGCCGGCATGATCCGGGAAATGTTTTTCAGGTCGGGGACGTTAAACAGAGCATATACAGGTTCAGGCAGGCCAGACCCGACATTTTTCTTGCGAAATATAATACATACAAAGATGACGGGGGTGACCGCCGTATTCTTCTTAATGACAATTTCCGCTCCAGACGGGAAGTCATCGACTCGGTAAATGAGGTATTTTCGAAGATCATGACGGAGGACCTCGGAGGTATTAGGTACGGAGATGACGAAAGGCTCGTGTGCAGCGCAGACTGCTACGAAAACAGTATACCCTGTGAAGGGGATTCGTACAGGACCGAACTTATCCTCGGAGAAAGCGGGGAAATGTCCGACGAGGAATTCGAGGCAAATATTGTTGCGGATCGGATAATGACGATGATCCGTGAAGGCTTCCTGGTATATGATAAAAGGGAGAAAATCACACGTCCGGCATCATTCAAAGATTTTGTGATCCTCGTCCGCTCGATCAAGAAATATGAGAGCGTGTTCCGAAATGTGTTTACATCAGCAGGGATACCTCTTGCGGTTACCGGCCGTGAAGGATACTTCGGAACAATTGAGGTGCAGACGGCACTTGCCTTTCTTTCCGCCATTGACAATCCGCTTAACGACATTCCCCTTGCGGCTGTAGCCAAAAGCCCTGTCGGGGGATTTTCCGATGAGGAACTGGCAAGAATAACGGTTGCTTCAAAGGAGGATGAAGAAAAAAGATGCCTGTATGAGAGGATAAAGGCTGTCGCAGAGTCCGGACAAGACGGGGACAGGACAGAACTTGCTGATAAATGTGCTATATTTATCAGGTTGCTCAGGGACTACAGGGTTATGTCAACCTACACCCCGGTGTACGGGATACTGGCACGGTTTATCGACAGGCACTACAGTGATTTTGTTAAATGCATGGACAAGAGTGAGCAGAGGATGGCAAATCTGTCTATGCTTTTATCGAAGGCGGAAGACTTCGGAAAGACAAGTTTTAAGGGATTGTACCAGTTCGTAAGGTATATGGATCAGATCCGCAAGTACTCAATCGATGACGGAGAGGCGCAGACGGTGGGGGAGGCCGATGATGTGGTAAGGCTCATGACAATGCATGCCAGCAAGGGTCTGGAGTTCCCGGTATGTTTTGTGACAGGAGTTGAAAAGCGGCGAAATGCAGCAGACGAGTCCGGAGGGCTCATCTGGAGCTCAAACTATGGTTTCGGTGCCGATTTTACTGATCTTGAGAGAAGAGTCAGCGGGCTGACGCTCCCTAAAATACTTATCAAAGAAGATAACAGGCGTGAGAGTATCGCTGAGGAGATGCGTATACTCTATGTAGCCATGACAAGAGCAAGGGAGAAGCTTATTCTGGTGGGAAGCGACGGGCCGGACGGATTTTCACAGATTAAAGCTGCGGAGAATGCGTCATCATATCTTGATATGATAAAGGCTGCATACGATGGCAGGTTCGATAATATTGACGTAATATACAAGACCGATGAGGATCTGGTAAATGCCAGGTTTGAGGACAGGATGGAAGAAGAGTCGGCAACAGATGAGCTTCTGGCTATCGTAAGGAGTGCAAATAGAGAAGAAGGCGGGCTCAAAGAGGCTGACAGTGAGGTGAATGCAAATGAAATTCCGGATTATCTTGCAAGGGTAAATGAGCCGTATCCCTACCCGATCAATCCCAAACTTCGTGCTAAGCTGTCAGTATCGGACTTAAAGCATCAGGCTATCGAGGAAGAGATCGCAAGAGGCCTGTCGCTTGCGCCTGAGGGAGAAAAGCTGTTCGGGGAGACTGAGCCTGATAAATATATTCCGAAATTTATGAGGGGTGAGGGTGTAAGTGCCACAGGAGGGACCTTCTACGGAACTGCATTCCACAGGATCATGGAGCTGTGGGACTATCCGGAGCCCGGTCCGAGCGATGGAGACGTAGATAACACAAGAGACAACGGGAAGAATGAAAGTGGCAGAGGACAGAAGGTAACCGAAGAGGCAGTAAGAGAATACGTCGAGAAAATGTACAGCCTCCACCGTATGGACAGGCAGCAGGCAGATGCGATAAATACGGAGGATGTGGCGGCTTTTTTGAATTCGCCCCTGGGAATTCGTATGAGAGAGGCAAAGGCAGCCGGTATGCTGTTTCGTGAGCAGCCCTTTGTGATCGGAATCAGGCAGTGCGAAGAGACTGTACTTGTACAGGGTATAATCGACGCATACTTCATTGAAGATGAGGGCATAACGATCGTTGATTACAAAACAGACCGTGTTGACAGTCCGCAGATGCTTATGGACAGGTACAGGGCGCAGCTTGAATGCTACGGTCTGGCACTTTCGCAGATAACAAATAAACCTGTGAAAGCACTGATAATATATTCTACGCGCCTTAGAAGAGAGATATTGTTATAGAGGCAACTTCGCCTTGAGGTTTTTGGAGTGTAGTGTTATCTTATGAGTATGGAAAATATTAAGTTCGGAACAAGAGAAATAGTGGCAATGGTTACCGGCGTGGCGTTGTTCGCCGCCGCAAGACTGCTGGAAAACTATATATTCTCCAAAGGTATTCTGCCTGAAAGTCTGGCCGGATGGTCCGGTTTGGGACTTCTGATTATAGCAGCGTCAGCGGTTTTTTTCGGACCGGTCTGCGGGATGCTCTGCGGGATCGGGGGAGATTTGATAATAAGAGCTTTGTTCGGGTCATCCGTAAGATTTTTGGAGTTGTTTACTCTTGGACTTTACGGACTTCTTATAGGCATCTTCTATGGTAGACTTCAAGGCAACCGATACAGATTAGGGATACGTGAGTTCGTTGATTTTAATGTAATACAAATTCTGGTCGGGATTACATGCGGTATTTTTATTGTTCCCCTCGGACGTTTTATGATCGATGGTTCGGATTTAAGTGAATCAATCGTATACGGTACGCAAAGAACACTGGGAGTATCTGTGATGGTTGGTGTGATACTGCCGGTAATAATGTTTATTGTAAGTAGAAAATCATCGGGACGTAAGGACCGTGATGCTTGAGTCATCAGGCTTTGTATGATAAAATCGGACAGGTGATGAAAATGAAGATTGCGGTTTTAATACCTTGTTATAATGAGAGCAGGACGATTGCCAAGGTTGTCAGGGATTACAAAGAAGCACTTCCCGAGGCAACCGTTTATGTGTATGATAACAATTCCACAGATAATTCCGCCGAGATCGCAAGAGAAGCGGGGGCGGTTGTCCGTCATGAATACAAGCAGGGCAAAGGTAATGTCATGCGCCGAATGTTTATGGAGATAGATGCGGACTGTTATCTTATGGTAGACGGGGATGACACTTATCCTGCGGACAGTGCAAGGGATATGACGGATGCTGTGCTGAATCGCAACGCCGATATGGTGATAGGTGATCGCCTGTCATCAACGTATTTTACCGAGAACAAGAGACTGTTCCATAATTTCGGTAACACGATCGTAAAAAAATCCATCAACCTTCTGTTTCACAGTGATATAACCGATATCATGACCGGTTACAGGGCTTTTTCTTACAGATTTGTCAAGACATTTCCGGTATTATCGGAAGGGTTTGAGATTGAGACTGAGATGACCATTCATGCCATTGACAAGAACATGGAGATTGAAAATGTAGTGGTCCAGTACAGGGACCGCCCGGAAGGGAGCGAATCCAAGCTCAACACGGTAGGTGATGGTATACGGGTACTTTTTACCATTATCAATTATTACAGAATATATAGACCGTTGCAGTTTTTTGCGGGACTCTCGCTGATAATGCTCATTGTGGCATTTGCGTTTTTCCTGCCGGTATTTTCGGAATATATGAGGACTCATTATGTATCCAAAGTCCCTACGCTTGTTGTTTGCGGATTTGTTGCACTGGCATCTATACAGTCGTTCTTCTCCGGAATGATACTTAATTCACTTAAGCAGAAAGAAAGACAGGATTTTGAGATAAAGCTTCATCAGGTCAGCCGCACAGGCGAAGAAGAATATGATTTTTAATTATGGCAGATCAGAGGAATAAAAGAACGGCTCCGAGCGTTCAGGATGTGATCGGCAATACTACGGGAAGATCGCATGCCAAATTTAAAAGCGGATATACAGGACCGAAGAAGTCGCCCAGCCCTGCAATTACTCCTTCAAGACCTACAGGTCATACCGGTACGATCGGAAGGGAAATGGCGAATGCTGCCGCAATTCCAAGAAGCGGCGGTATACTTGATTATGCGTGGGTTGCGTACAGTGCTGTCCTTGCAATAGGGCTTGCTGCGGCTATTATTGCCTATATGCTTGGAGGAAGCGGAAGAGACGGTATTTATTACCCTAACAATGTCTTTACCATATCGGGAGTCGTTAAGGATATTTTTTATGACTATAACAACGGAGGCCTTGGCTCGGGATTAAACCGTGCAGGGGGAGCATCTTCTGCCGATGCTGCACAGACAGCGGCGGGCGATGGTACACAGACAGCGGAAGGTAGCGCCGCATCTGCGGAGGATACGCAGACGGATAACAGTTCTTTGCTGGGAGAGAGCAGTGCGACATCGACACCGAATTCGACTACGGGAGCCACAATGGCACTGGATTCGGGTAGTACTTACGGTACTTACGCCATGGCTACATCGTATGAGGAACTTTTGGGGCAGCTTGATGAGGCACTTGCGGCAAATGATTCGGGATTTGTGGGAACAAAGCTTGCTTATGAGGATGCGGAATCGGGTAACCTTATAGGGTATCCGCAATCAGTTGTCGAACACTTTACCAAATATATGTCTGACAATTCGGATAAACGGGCCAATTTTCTGGCTGAGATCAAGGATGAGTCCGTGTTTTCCGCCAAGAACGGATCTGCATATATAGTTAAACTGCCACTTCTGCAGTTTACTATCAATATGGGATATGACGGAACAACGATATCGATCTCGGGATTTGCGGATCAGCAGATGGATTCGGGACAGAGCGCGGTAGTTTCTCCGCTTCTTCCGTGTATGTACACAATCCATGCAGAAACAGCCAAGGGTTCACAGACTTCTGAAGTTGAATGCAATATGAATGAGGGAAATCTCAAGATCAACATTGGCGTAGCCAATTGATATATAACTATGGAATGGAATAAACTGATGTGTTCCGACAGGATCAGGGGCGTTATACGACCTGCTTCATCTGCGGACTCTCGAACAGAATTTGAAAAAGATTACCAGCGCATCATTTCTAGCGCTTCATTTCGGCGCCTTCAGGATAAAACACAGGTATTCCCACTTGATAAAAGCGATTTTATAAGAACAAGACTGACACACTCCCTTGAAGTGGCCAATTTTGCGCGTTCCATCGGAAGAATGATAGGAGCAAGGATCATTAGTGATAAAAAGGATCCGGATTTTAACGAGTCCATGCG
>DEEW01000171.1:2721-11439 GCA_002350465.1 Lachnospiraceae bacterium UBA2868 | reverse complement strand
CATTTCGGTGAAGATGCGATACGTGACTGGTTTAAAAAGAATCTTTCTGTCATTGAATATCGCGGTAAAAAGTTGATCGATGCCCTAAATGAGCAGCAGATCAGGGATTTTTGTAATTTTGAAGGCAATACCCAGGCTCTAAGGGTAGTTACAAAGCTTCACTTTATGGTCGATGAGCATGGAATGAATCTGACCAAGGCTCTTCTTGCGACAATAATGAAATATCCGGTCGCTTCGACCGAAATCAGATATGACAAAAAGGACCCCGACCGGGATATTGCCCATAAGAAAATGGGTTATTTTGCAGCGGATAAAGAGGTTTTCGATGATGTTCAAGCCTCATGCTCAACACTCGGAAGAAGACACCCGCTGGCATTTGCCCTTGAAGCTGCGGATGATATAGCATACAGGACAGCCGATATAGAAGATGCCGTAAAGAAAGGGCTTCTTGACATAAACATACTTATTAAAGAGATCAGGGATGCAATCGATAAAGCAAAAGACGCCCCGGGGATGAGAGAACAGTCAGATACGGCGGTCAAGTTACTGGGGAAGCTTGAGAATTATTATAAGAAGGCGATGGATAACGGGTATGAAGATCCCGGGCTGTATGCTGTACAGAACTGGGTAGTAAGGGTTCAGGGCATTCTACTCACATGTGCAGTTGATAGTTTTATGAATAATTATGAAACAATTATGGCAGGGGATTACAAAAAAGAGCTTCTTGCCGATACTCCGGGGAGTCTCATACTTGATGTTCTCGGCGATGTGGCATACAGGTATGCTTTTTTATCGGAACCCATACTAAAACTTGAAGTAGCGGCTGATGCAATATTTGATTTTCTGCTGACAAGACTGGTTACGGCTCTTCGTTATTATGATACTGATGAGTGGAAAATGCACGCAAGTGCAGTTGATACAAAAATGATAGGGCTGATCTCTCCTACATTTATGCAGATATACAGAATTCACTCAAAAGATCTGCCTGATAATGAGAAACTGTACTTAAGGCTTCTTCTTGCAACGGATTATGTGTCCGGAATGACTGACAGTTATGCAAGAAGGCTGTACCGGGAGCTTAACGGCATAGATTAGTGCCAAAAGGGACAGTATGAAAAAAATGGAATCGACAGGACAATTCATAATGCGCAAATTGGCCGACACCGGCTCCCTCATATACAGGAGTATATGCTTTCCCTTTGTCAAGATGGTGATAGAGAGAAAATATGACAGCATCATAGGTAAAGGGGCATATCTCTACAAGGGAACAGTTCTTGAAGGGAGAAACTGTATTGCCGACAAGGCAGAACTTGAGCATGTTGAGGTGGGATACAGTTCGTTTATCGGAAGAGATTCTGTTATCTCAAATACACGTATAGGAAGGTATAGCTGCGTGGCCGGCTTAAATACTGCTATCGGGCGGCATCCTGTGAAGGGGGAGTGTATTGCGGTGCACCCGGCTTTTTATTCGACGGCGGCTCAATACGGATACACGTATGTGAAGGGCGACCGTATCGAAAAGTTTGAAGAGGCCAGATTCACCGACAAAAACCATTACATAAACATTACAATCGGTAATGACGTCTGGATCGGAAAAGGTGTAATGATAACTGACGGGGTGACCGTCGGCGACGGTGCGGTTGTGGGAGCAGGCAGCCTTGTACTATCCGATGTGGAACCTTATGCGATATATGCAGGGGTTCCTGCAAAAAGGATTGGTGAAAGGTTCGATGAGGAAACAGTTAAAAAGCTTTTAAATCTTCGCTGGTGGGATAAAGGAGACGAGTGGATAACTGAGCATTCCAAAGAATTCTGCAATCCGGGATTATTTTTAAGTAATGAGGAGTGAGAACCACTTAGTAATTTCAGGGTTCTGCGAATACAGGAGATTAATATGACACGTGAACTTTACAGAAAACTTCAATTTGCCGATCTTGGCGATGACAGAGGAAAGCTTGTTGTTGCGGAAGGAGAGATAGATATTCCGTTTAAGATAGAAAGGGTTTTCTACATATACGGGTCTGACGATACTGTAGTCCGGGGTCAGCATGCAAACAGGAATTCCGAATTTGTACTTATTAATGTTGCCGGATCTTCAAGGGTAATGATTACTGACGGAGAAAACAAGGAGATCGTTGAGCTTAACCGCCCGATGGAGGGAGTGTATATTCCCAAAATGATATGGAAGGAAATGTTTGATTTTTCACCGGACTCCGTGCTTCTTGTACTTGCAAGCACCCACTATGACGGAAGTGAATACATACGCGAGTATGATGACTACCTTGAAATTATGAAAGAACAAGGTGACCTACGATAATTTCGTTAGTTGACACAAAGAGTAAAAAACAGTAAAAGACTGCTCGATGAATAATTTCACATAAAAATCATAATATAGCACTTGACATACAGAGGTCACAGTGCTATTTTATTTCTTGTGGTTTAGCACTCGACAAAGATGAGTGCTAACAAATACCGAAAAGTAAACTCATATATAAAGGAGGCAATAGATATGAAGTTATCACCACTCGGCGACAGAGTCGTACTTAAACAGCTTGAAGCTGAAGAAACAACAAAGTCCGGAATCGTTCTTCCGGGACAGAGCAAAGAGAAGCCCCAGCAGGCTGAAGTTATCGCAGTAGGCCCCGGCGGAGTCATCGATGGTAAGGAAGTCAAGATGCAGGTTAAGGTCGGACAGAAGGTTATTTATTCAAAATATGCCGGTACGGAAGTAAAGCTTGATGACGAGGAGTTCATCATAGTTAAGCAGAATGATGTTCTGGCTGTAATATGCTGATAGGAGGGGCCCGATTCACGGAGTGAATTGGGAAGAACCTGTCTGTTATCCCGAATGAAGTTCGGGATGCCATCCCGGCGAGGGATACCGGGCAACTGAATTGACGACATTAAGTAAAGGTAATTTAGGAGGTAATTAAAATGGCAAAAGAGATTAAATACGGAGCAGACGCCAGAGCAGCCCTTGAATCCGGCGTTAATCAGCTCGCAGATACAGTAAGAGTTACACTTGGACCTAAGGGAAGAAACGTAGTTCTTGACAAATCATACGGTGCACCCCTTATTACAAACGACGGTGTTACCATTGCAAAAGAGATCGAGCTTGAGGATTCTTACGAGAACATGGGTGCACAGCTTGTTAAGGAAGTAGCAACCAAGACAAATGATGCAGCAGGTGACGGTACAACAACCGCGACTGTACTTGCACAGGCAATGGTTAGTGAGGGAATGAAGAACCTTGCAGCAGGCGCTAACCCGATCATCATGAGAAAGGGTATGAAGAAGGCAACGGATGCCGCAGTTGACGCTATTGCCAAGATGGCATCGGCCGTAAACGGCAAAAATCATATAGCAAGGGTGGCTTCAATCTCGGCAGGAGATGATGAGGTAGGTAACCTTGTTGCCGATGCAATGGAAAAGGTTTCTAACGATGGCGTTATTACAATAGAAGAATCAAAGACAATGCAGACAGAACTTGATCTTGTGGAAGGTATGCAGTTTGACAGAGGCTATATCAGCGCTTATATGGCAACAGATATGGACAAAATGGAAGCAAACCTTGAAGATCCCTATATTCTGATTACAGACAAGAAGATCAGCAACATTCAGGACATACTTCCTCTCCTTGAGCAGATCGTTCAGGGCGGCAAGAAGCTTCTCATTATTGCTGAGGATATTGAGGGTGAGGCACTTACAACACTTATTGTCAACAAACTTCGTGGAACATTCCAGGTAGTAGGTGTTAAGGCACCCGGATACGGTGATAGAAGAAAAGCAATGCTTGAGGATATCGCTATTCTTACAGGCGGTCAGGTTATTTCGGATGAACTCGGACTTGACCTTAAGGAAGCAACACTTGATCAGCTCGGACGTGCAAAATCCGTTAAGGTTCAGAAGGAAACAACGGTCATTGTTGACGGTGAAGGCGATAAGAAGGCAATTGAGGGAAGAATCGCACAGATTAAGACCCAGATAGAAGAGACAACTTCCGATTTTGACAGAGAAAAGCTTCAGGAGCGTCTGGCTAAGCTCGCAGGTGGCGTAGCGGTCATCCGTGTAGGCGCAGCAACCGAGACAGAGATGAAGGAAGCCAAGCTTCGTATGGAAGATGCCCTTGCTGCAACAAGAGCTGCAGTTGAAGAGGGTATTATAGCAGGTGGCGGAAGCGCTTATATCCATGCGGCAAAAGAAGTTGCAAAGCTTGCTGACAAGCTTGAAGGCGATGAGAAGACGGGTGCAAACATCATTCTTAAGGCACTTGAAGCTCCTCTTTACACTATTGCGGCAAATGCAGGCCTTGAAGGCAGCGTTATTGTTAACAAGGTTCGTGATTCGAAGGTTGGCATTGGTTTCAATGCTCTTACGGAAGAATATGTTGACATGGTAGAAGACGGAATCCTTGATCCTGCCAAGGTTACAAGATCTGCTCTTCAGAATGCAACAAGTGTAGCTTCAACGCTTCTTACAACGGAGTCTGTTGTTGCAAACATCAAGGAAGATACTCCTGCAATGCCTGCAGGCGGCGGAATGGGAATGGGGATGTAATTCCATCGAAAGATTATATGAGCCCGGCACGAAAGTGCCGGGCTTGTTTTTTGTCCGGATATATTGCATAATATAACCTATGATTAAGGACATAATGACATTCTATAAAGATAAGAAAGTTCTTGTGACAGGTCACACCGGCTTTAAGGGTTCATGGATGGTGGCAGTGCTTCTGATGGCAGGAGCAAAAATCACAGGATATGCTCTTAAACCTCCTACGGATCCGAGCCTTTTTGAACTGCTCGGGTTAAACGGTGAGGATAATGTTCCTGTACGTCCTTTTGAAAACTGCGCAGGCGAGCTTGTAAACATATATGCGGACATCCGTAATCTTGATAAGTTAAAAGAGACATTTGCCGAGGTGCAGCCGGAAATAGTTATACACATGGCGGCACAGCCCCTGGTTCGAAGCTCCTACAAAGATCCGGTATACACGTATGAGACGAATATCATGGGTACTGTCAATGTACTTGAATGCTGTCGTCTTACAGATAGTGTAAAGAGCATCATAAATGTTACAACCGACAAAGTGTATCTTAACACCGAGCGGGATGAAGGCTACCGCGAAGAAGAGAAACTTTGCGGATATGATCCTTACGCCAATTCAAAGTCATGTTCCGAACTGGTAACCTACAGTTACAGGAATTCGTTCTTTAAGGAAAAGGGAATTCCGGTAACAACTATGCGTGCCGGAAATGTAATAGGAGGCGGTGATTTTGCCCAGGATCGTATAATTCCGGACTGTGTAAGGGCGGCGATAGAAGGAAAAGATATAATAGTAAGGAATCCTTATTCAATAAGACCTTATCAGCATGTATTAGAGCCTGTTGTATGTTATCTGGGAGTAGCAGCCGGACAGTATATGGATCCGTCTGTTGAAGGGTGCTATAATGTGGGTCCCGATGATAAGGATGCGTTATCTACAGCTAAGATAGCGACAATGTTTTGTGATAATTGGAATTCGTTTGCTCTCAAAACCGCAGCAGGAGCGGAAAGTAATAAAAACACAAATGGGAAGATAGCGTGGATCAACAAATCAGACGGAGGCCCTCACGAGGACAAATATCTGAAACTTGACTGCACCAGAATCAAAGAGAGACTCGGATGGCATCCACTCTGGGATGCGGACAGGACCATGCGTGAGCTTGTTAAATGGTATAAAGCGTACAGTATAAACAGCGACCTTAAGTCTGTTACAAAACAACAGATAGAGGACTACTTAGAATGTTTGAGCAGTTGGACGGATTTCGACACGAATTCAAATATATAGAACCCGAAATCAATCTGATAGGTGTGCAGAGCCGCCTAAGTGCACTGATGAAAAGGGACTCTCATGTAGGAGCAAACGGGTACTACAGCATCAGAAGCATGTACTTTGATGATTATGCGGATTCATACCTAAACCAGAATATTGATGGCGTTGATGAGCGTATCAAGTGGCGGATCAGGATATATAATCGCAGTACAGGTATTATAAGCCTGGAGCGAAAAATCAAAAAAGCGGATCTCATCAGAAAACAGGCGTGTTCTATCGACATTGATACTTATAGAAGTATTATTAGCAGAAGACCTGCGATTTCCGAATCCAATCCGGCACTTCTAAATATGTTCATACGTGAAATGAGGACAGAAGGGCTGAGGCCTACGGTCATTGTTGAATACGAAAGGTGGCCGTTTGTGTGCAGCAGGGGGAATGTAAGGGTTACGATAGACAGAAATATCAGATCGTCCCGTGATTTTGGCCGTTTCCTGTCATGCGAGGCAATTAACTGCCGGCCGGTGCTGCATAGAGGACAAAACCTTATAGAAGTAAAATATGACAGCTTTTTGCCAGATCACATAGCACATGCGGTGGAACACGGCAGAATGCGCAGGGAAACCTTTTCCAAGTATTACCTTGCACGTAAGTTCTCTTAGGTCACGCCCACTGTTAATGGCGTGGCTCTCAAGAATATGGGGGAAGGATCATATGAAGACAATAAGTGTGATGATCCCGTGTTACAACGAAGTTGAGAATGCGGAACTGATGGCTAATTCAATAGTGAATGTTTTTAATGAAGCACTCCCTCAGTATGATTATGAGATAGTATTTATAGATAACTGCAGCAAGGATGGCACAAGAGATGTGATCCGGAATCTTTGCGCCAACAATCCGAAGATCAAGGCTATATTTAATGTGACCAACTTCGGGCAGTTTAATTCGCCATTTTACGGTATATGCCAGACTACGGGGGACTGTACCATATCAATTGCAGCGGATTTTCAAGAGCCTGTCAATATGATCCCGGTATTTGTCCGTGAGTGGGAAAAGGGTCACAAGATCGTAAGCGGAATCAAGACTTCAAGCAAGGAATCCGGAATTCTGTATTTCTTAAGAAGCTGTTATTACAAGATCATCAAGAGGATGTCACCGGTCAAGCTCATAGAACACTTCACAGGATTCGGGCTGTACGACAGATCATTCGTGAAACTCCTTCGTGAGCTAGATGATCCTATTCCGTTCCTTCGCGGTATAGTAGCCGAATATGCCGAAGGTTTTAATATGGTAGAAGTCACATATGAGCAGGAAGAGCGTCGTGCAGGCAAGACCCATAACAATTTTTACAGCCTGTATGACGGTGCGATGCTTAGCTTTACGAGCTACACCAAGGTGGGACTGCGTCTTGCCACTCTCATAGGATTTACGGCAGGGGTAATCAGTTTTATCGTTGCCCTTGTGTATCTGGTACTTAAGCTTACACGCTGGGATTCCTTCTCGGCAGGTTACGCACCGATGGTCATAGGTGTTTTTCTGCTCGGATCACTTCAGCTGTTCTTTATCGGATTTCTGGGTGAGTATGTGCTAAACATCAATACCAGAGTCATACACCGACCGGTTGTAGTCGAGGAAGAGCGTATCAATTTTGATGATCATTCGGTAGACTAGATGCATTTCAAAAACATTACAGAGCAAAAAATCGCATATAAGCTTCTGACACTGGCCGCATTTGTTACCGTGGTTTTGTTTGTCGTAAGAGTTATCTATGCGGGTGCCATAGCATTACCTTACCCTCAGGAGATTCAGGAGGCGTCGAGTGTGGCGCTTACCAATATGTTCCTTGAGGGAAAATCACCCTATTTGGCAGCATCTATTCAATATGAAGTACCCGGGATTAATTATGATTATCCTTTTTTTGCAAGCCTCCTTGCGGCGGCTATAGCTGCAGTGTTTAAGTGCAGTGCGGTCGTGGCTCATTTTGTAATATCCGTTATCAGTATTCTTGGATCCGGTATCATAGGATTTTTTGCGGTTAAAAAATACAGTAAAACAACAATTGCTCCGCTTTTTGCCTCATTTTTGTTCATGCTCTGTCACTGGCGATATGGCTATGTATCTGCCGCACCTGATGATCTGGGGCTCTTGCTTTTGATGCTGACGCTGTACGGGGTTGCTTCGGAAAAAGTCAAATATAAGTGTGTATGGTGCTCCGTAGGGATTACATTATGCTTTTATACGAAGCAGTATTTTGTGTTTGTTGCTATCCCGGTGTTTGTCTATATGCTTCTTTATTCACGAAAGGAAGCATTAAAGCTCTTTTTGATCACACTTGGAATGAATATTGCGGTAGCAGCCGTTATAACAATAGAATGGCCGCTATACTGGATGCGGGCTTTTGCATTTACCTATATCGGAGCCGGAATAGGGGGAGGCTTTAAGTTCTCCACATTTTTGGACCAGCTTAACTATCTGATATATACATTTGCGGGGCTGTTTGCCATTGTAGTTACGGCTATATTTATGGCTGTCAGAAAAAGAAAGAAAACAGGAAATACATCCCATAAAGTAAAAGTGCAGGAAAACGACATTTTTGCTCTGTCGGTTGTATCATCCATAGTCATGATTGCACCTCTTTCAATAATAGGAAGAAATGACGGGGCTCTGATGTCGTATTATCTGCAGTTGTGGGTACATTCCGTAGTTGTAGTTGCCCTTGTCTGTATGGAACGCATGAAACCGGAAGATGATCCGGTGCTTTTGCATGAAGTGGTCTATGTTACCGCATATGCGGCAATAATGGCGATTACGGTGTATTTTGGATTCGGGCGTCTGCCGCTTCATACGCTTACTCCCGAGGAAGTGGCAAACTGGAAGAGGGCATACGAATACACGGCAAAATACAG
>DEEW01000171.1:1587-2602 GCA_002350465.1 Lachnospiraceae bacterium UBA2868 | reverse complement strand
AAGGTCACATTGTAAACGCCGGTATACCGCTTGAGGTATTCCCATATCTTAGGCCGCTGGTTGAGCAGAATGAAAGCTACAGACAGAGCCTTGTTGACAAGGCTGCAGCACACAACTATTCGCTCATCACATTTGAAACGGAAGATGCTTTTACGGTATTTAACGAAACCGTATGTAAGGACTGCGGTTATAAATGTATCGACAAAATAGAGCTTCAGCTCGGTCTTATGACCTATGAAGTCCAGTTTTACGCACTTGAGAATTATTGATAAGGGGAGGGAATATAGATGAATACTTTTTCCGACATTTTCAAAAAATCATTTCTTGAAGGATATGCCAGCGTGGAGCTGTCTGCCAAGCAGATAGTTATTGTCATATTCTTTGCACTGCTCATCGGGCTGTATATTTATGCCACATACCGGTTTTTGACAAAGAAGACCTTTTATTCCAAGAGCTTCAACATCTCTCTTGTGCTTATGTCGGTCATAACCGCCGCTGTCATACTGACTGTTCAGTCGAGCGTTGTCATTTCCCTCGGTATGGTGGGTGCTCTTTCCATTGTAAGATTTCGAACAGCAGTCAAGGATCCGATGGATCTGGCCTTTTTGTTCTGGGCAATCTCGGCCGGAATTATTTGTGGTGCCGGACTTGTAGAAATTGCGATCATCCTGTCGGTTGTTGCAACCATAGTGATATTTGCCCTTGACCGGATACCGGTGATAAAGACTCCTATGATACTTGTTGTAAATGCCGGAGTTGATTCGGATGTTGAAATTCTTGAGAAGATCAGGGAAAATACATCCTATTATGAGGAAAAATCCCGCGTTATTGCAGACGGTGTGCTTGAACTTGTGTATGAACTCCGGACAAAGGATGGGGCCTTACTTTCCAAGGCAGTATCTGCTGTTTCCGGAGTAAACTCCGTATCTGTCATGTCCCATGACGGAGAGGTAAGTTTCTGAAGCGGTAGATGAGAATGAGAACCGGGAGAAATCGTTTAAAGTACACGATACTT
>DEEW01000171.1:0-1488 GCA_002350465.1 Lachnospiraceae bacterium UBA2868 | reverse complement strand
ACTTATCATATATGATGTTCATGCCGACAGTCCGCGCATTGTCAAAGACGATGGTTCAATCGAATTCTCGGATTACTTGAGGATTAGAAACACAACAGGCCATGCGTATGATCTCACCGGGCTTTTTTTATCCGACTCATCCAAAGATTATGACAAATTACCGCTTGACGGGTTGGTGATAGAACCGGGGGATTCCGTTATGATAAAGCTCGATCCCAGCTGGAATTTCGCATTAAAGAGGGATTTGAGCGAAAACATCTACCTTTCGGACAAAAACGGAAAAACTCTTTTCAAATACAGTGACCATCTTAGACCGGAGTCTCCGAATTTATCAGCAGACAGCGGATTTTATAATAATGAATTCTATCTTGAAATGTCAGCAATCGGCGATGGCATTATCTATTATACACTTGACGGAAGTGTGCCTGATCAGGATTCCCTTATCTACAGTGAGCCTATCCGTGTTTATGACCGTACTGCAGAGCCCAATACAGTAGTTAACGTCCCCAATACTATAAAAAGGTATCTTGAAACCGAATACTATGACGAGGGTCAAGGAGAGGTGATCAAAATCGAGCAACCATCCGAGAAGCCGGTGGACAAGGCGTTTATTGTGCGTGCTGCTGTTATAGACAAAAACGGTAATAGGAGTGATGTTATTACACGTGAGTACTTTTTCTGCGAGGGAAAATATAAGAGTATCATTTCCGTAGTGGCTGACAGGAGTGACTTGTTTGGACCGTATGGAATAGTGTCTACGGGAGCAGAGTACGACGAGTGGTATTTGAATGGACAGGAAGGAGAAGAGCCATCTGTTAACTATAAACAAAAGGGTCGAGAATGGGAGGTTGCGGCCGATGTTGACTACTTTGAGGAGGAGTTGGTCTTTACCCAAAAGTGTGGTTTAAAGCTTCAGGGGAGAACAACCAGAGATCGAAGGATCAAGAATTTCCAGCTTCGCGCCAGAAATTGCTACAGCGGATCGGATGTTCTTGAATATGATTTTTTTGATAAAGAAAAGTACAGGTCTGATGGAATAGTATTAGACGAGAACTTTAACGAATCGGTTTTCTACGATCTAGTGGATGATGAGGATATAATCAAACCCAGGACTACGGGAAGGGTTGCCCTGTTTATAAATGGAGAATTCTGGAATGATGTGTACCTTAGACAGAAGATAGATGAGAAATACTTTGAGGATCATTACGGTATTGCGCAGGATAATCTGGTAATACTGTCGGAGTCTTTTCCGGAAACGGATTATTCCGATGAGGCCGAGTATAACATGCTCATGAGCCGTTATTTGGAGATTGATGATTTTGTGACTGAGAATGATATTTCGATTGAAGAAAACTATGAAAAACTTCGGACAATGATGGATGTGGATAGTTATATAGATTATCTTGCAATAAATACATGGGCAGGAAACACTGACTGGGCTGAATATAATAATGATATGTATTGGTTTGTAAAAAAACCATACGATAA
>DEEW01000037.1:15634-31509 GCA_002350465.1 Lachnospiraceae bacterium UBA2868 | reverse complement strand
AGGTGTTGGCGTTGGCGTTGCCGTCGGAGTCGGCGTTGAAGTGGGCGTCGGCGTTTCTGTCGGTGTCGACACAAGCGTCCTGTCCTCCTCAACCATGCCAAGCTCTGCCGCTCTCTCCTTTATTTCTTCATCTGTCATCGACTCTTTTGTATTTTTCCCGAGGGCAAGCCCCATAACAAGCGCGGTTACCGCAATACCTATTCCGAGTCCCCTCAAATAAAACTTCAGTTTCATATCCTAATCACCTGAACAGATCCAATACAAGCTTGACCTCACCCACACCGAGTCCAAGCGTCTTGGCAATCTGTACCGTATCAAATCCCTGTTTTGCCATAGACAGAATCTTATCGTTATTGTTTGCCGGAGCCTCCGTAATATCTCCTGACATTGCTTCAAAATCCGCTGATGTAGCCGCTCCCTTGGACGGTGAATCAACATTCACAATATTCCCTTCTTTATATGCGCCACCCGAGAGAATATCGTACACAACCTTTTCCTTGATATTGGCCGGTGCATCGGCCGTTATGGCTTTTGCAATTGCGTCTTCCGGTTTATCTATGCCGAGCAGTTGTGCCTCAATCTTGGACTGGGTAAGTGCCACTCCCTTTTTGGGGGAATCCTCCGTCTTTTTCTTTCCTTCGTGCTCGAATACCACCGGCGGTGCATCCGGAATTTCAATATCAAACACAGACTTTTGTTCATTGGTAAGTCCCTTTTGCGATACCGAGGCAACGCTCATTCCGCGCAAAAGAGTTTCCGAAGCATCCATTGCGGAGTGGGAGGCACTTTCGATCTCCTTCACGGCAGCATCAGCTTCACGTATTGTATTGTTAAGATCAGTCTGTTTGTCCTTTAACATATCGTATAGGAACATAACTTCCTGATGATTTTTATTGATTTCCTCAAGAACTGTTTCGGCATATTCCCCGACAGCCATGATTTTCTCATTTGAAACCTTTTCAAGGGAACGCTCCGCCTTGTCAACCGCGAAGCCCACTGTCTCATTTGTAGCTTCTCCGACACGCAGTCTCATGGTGTCGACTTCCTGCTCAACAAGACGTCTTGCCTCTTCCTTTTCCGCCGCAATCTCCTTGTCCGATTTTTTTATCGGAACTTCCGGCATCACAAAACTAATTACAAAAATAATCACTCCTATTACAAGGAGTGCTATTTCCATAGGCGACATTTTACCCTCCTACGAAGACCACCAATTCAATCCTAAATTGTAATATTAAATCCTCCGGAGCTTAAGGGTATAACTCTTCCCTCCTCCGGTATCTCATCCTTCTTCCTTGTCTTACGGGTTGAAAAATATTTATTTCTTCCCTCTTCTTTGGCATCATGTTCAGTGCCGGATTTGTCGGCATTATCTTTTTCCCGCACGGTATTAACATTAGAATCATCGTTCTTATCGATGTCCTCCTGTATCACTACATGCTGGGTATGAGGATGTTCGTTCTCGTTAACTTTCGCAGCCTGGTAATCCACAGACCGAAAGACCATGTTATTGTTTTCTATAGGCGTTATCATTCTATATACCTTTTACTCTGACATCAGCACCTTCTTTAACAAACTTTCCGTGCTGCACCGGCTTGGTCAAAACAGTGGTGATCTCACTGATCGTTATCTTGGTTCCCGGATACGCATACCCTTCTACCTTAATGCAGGCTTCACGTCCTGATGTGACATCCATTGCGTCCATCAGCTCATTGACCTCATTTAATTTGGCTGTAAGCTCATCCTTCATTTCCTTGTACTGCGCCGATATCTGCTTGAAATACAATATCTGCTCGGGACGAAGCTGCTCACCGCTTTTAATTTTCGTTGTAAGAGTTATGAGCGCAGGCTCGGCCTGTTCAACCCTCTTTTTAAGAGTGGCGATCTCAGCATTCAAACTGTTAACCTTAAGCGTAAGCTTAGGATCTGTTCCAACCTCCAGCTCGGTATCCACACCCATCTCCGAACCGATGGTCTTGGCCGATATTGATTCCGGTGTTCTGATCACGCCGCCTGTAATGAATCCTCTCTTACCGGTAACCGTAACCTCACCTTTTGCGATAACGTTACTGTGGAGAATGGCTTCGGCGTGAACATAGCCTCCGGCAGTAACATTGGCGTTCTCAAGGAATTTGGAAATAACATTTCCTCCGGCATTTATGGTGCCCCTGCCCATTCCGTTCATTCCTCTGGCAATCGTAATGTTCCCGGCAGCTTCGATGGTTGCATTCTCAACAACTCCGCGTACTTCCACATCACCGTCGGCCTTAATCGAAAAGCCTGTCTTCACATTACCGAGTACACAAACATTTCCCGCGTATTCTATATTTCCCGTGGAAGTATCAACATCACTTACCTCATATACATCGGAAACAAAAACCTTACCTTCCACAAGAGACGCATGCCCGTCAACGGCAGAGAAAATCGAAAGCTCGTCCTCGGACAGATCTATATTTCTCCCATACTTAAGAGTAAGCTTCTTAACTTCCGGCGGCGGCAGAACATCCCCGGCCACATTAAATCCCGGCTCTCCTGCCACTTCCTTGGTAAGGGTTGCAAGTTTATCACCTTTTTTAACAACACTAATAGCAGAAAGCGAGAAAAAATCAACCGATCCGTCATCGTTAAGCTTTGGCTTCAGATTCGGGTTCGTATTGAAAAAATACTCAATCACAGCATCTTCACCCGGCTTCGGTGCTTCGCCTCTTGCAAGAACAATGTCGGTGCAGTACTGTCTGCCGGCAAGATATGCCGCAATGGCCTTATCGTCAACTCCTTTATTGACTCCCTCAAGCTTTAACGTGCTCTTTATATCGGGAGCAGTAAGTTCAGCCCCTCCGGTTGAGGGCGGATAAAACCTGCAGGTTGCCGTCATCTTGTCAGCCGATATGGATACCCGGAAACTTTCGGGACAGGGTATCCCCTTCTTGTCGGCTATTTTGATGTTCTCCTGCTTGGAAAGAGCATCAACAACCTGTTTAAGAGCAACAACGTCAACATTCGGGAAACCTTTTGAAACAAGATAGTCGCGCAATTCATCCACCTGTATCGGATCGCCTCCGTCTACCGGAGGAAACAGGCTGACATAAGATTCATGATCGGTGAACTGTAACTTGAAGTAACCATTTTTCATAGTTTTACCCCGCTGTCATAAGATACCCGCCATTAAAAGGCGTTTTGCAAAATACCCATATAGTTACCCATCTTTGTCTTCATCTTGCCGAGTGCCTTTGTGTGAAGCTGTGACACCCTTGACTCCGACACTTCAAGAACATTGCTTATCTCCTTAAGCGTAAGTTCTTCGTAGTAGTATAAAACAACCACCGTTCTTTCTTTCTCGGTCAAAAGATTAAGTGCCTCTCCCAGCATTTGTTTTAATTCTTCCTGCTCAAGATGTTCCTCGGGACGGGCCGGCTGTGATGATAATCCTCTGTTATCGGCAACATCACTTCCCTGTTCCACAAAATCATCAAGAGATACAAGATTGGTTACATTCATCTGAGCCTGCCAGCCGGAATACTCTTCATCGGTAATTCCGAGTGCTAGTGCAACCTGCTCATCTGTTGCGGTCTTACCTGTCTGGGCTTCAATATCAGCTATCGCATTAGATATTTGTTTTTGTCGCTGACGGACTGTTCTGGGAATCCAGTCCATTTTTCTGATCTGATCAAGAATCGAACCTCTGATCCTGAGGGATGCGTATGTTTCAAATTTAACATCTTTCTTGGCATCAAATTTGTCAATTGCGTCGATCAGTCCGAATATCCCGTATCCGCACAGATCGTCGTATTCCACATTATACCCCAGATACATAGAAAGACGCCCCGCCACAAGTTTTACAAGCGGAGCATATTCAAGTATAAGTTTTTCACGAAGCTGAGGTGTCGGATTATTCGAGTAATCCTTCCATAATTTCAGCTTTCCGTTTTCATCCATGAGCCCCTCCAATTATCCCCTGAATTTAAGCCTCTTCTCTCTCCCCGGTCTGTTCCTCGGCATCGGAAACTGCATTTCCTTCATCTTCGATGTTCTCGTTCTCCTCGGAAAACTCGGTTTTTTCAACGACTTCCCCTTCGTCGTCTACTCTGTCCTCATCCGGCTCCTCAATATGAAACGAATCAAAGACCAGCTTAATAACCACACCCAGGATCAGGAAAACTATAAGTGTAAGTATCAGTACAACCAGCATATCCTCCAGGCTGTAATGATTGATGTATGTAACAATAACAGCAACCGCACCCGCAAGCAGCATTACAAGAGCAGGTATTTTATTAGTATTCATAAGCAAAAATGCCCGTTTCTAAATTGTCTTTACTCCCTTGCCGACAGCTTTGATAACATAATCGCCGGTTTCGGGATAAAACTCAACCGTACGTCCGAAGTTGAGCCCCGTGTCGCTTGCAAGGATCGGAATCTTCAACTCGGCAAGTACTTTTTTAACCGCATCCACGTTTCTCTGTCCAACGGCTGTCATTTCATTCTTGCTCTGAAAAGCAAACATCTGTGCTCCTCCGGCGATCTTGGCCACAAGCCTCGATCTGTTTCCACCGGCAGCAACGATTATTCTGACAAGTTCCTTTGTTCCCGTATCCGCAAATTTGGGTATACTGTTGTGGTTTTCAAAGTTGCCGCTGTCAGGCAACATGATATGCGCAAGACCTCCGATCTTTGTAATGGGATCCCTGATGGCGATCCCAACACATGATCCAAGGCCAAGCGTTGTAATGGCATCCGGAGCTTTGCATAACTTCAAGTCCGCCATGCCGACCTTAATCATCTCGCTCATTGTATTCCTCTGATAAATTTATAATAGGAGTGTCGCCCATGCAGATCGCCAATCGGCGATGGCTCCATGTGCAGCTATCAGCATATTTCTACATCCCGAGAGAAGTCAGAATCTTATCGTAAGATTCAAGATCGGGAACAAGAATAAAATAGCCTTCAAGCTTAATATCATCAGTAAATTCCGTTGCAATAAGAAGCATCTTATCACTGATGGCGCCGAACTCAATGGCGGGAACCGATAAAATCGCACCGCACATATCTATACATATATCCGGTGGCGTCGGATATATATTAAGGTTGGTAAGTGTTGAAAGCGACGACAGATAAGACCCGGTAATAATATTACCGATCTCCTTAAGTGCCGACAGCTCCATCTCATCAAACTCCCCGTCGGGGTTCTCGCTTGTAGTTCCCATAAGTTTGGCAACAAGAGCCTTCGCCGATGATTTTTCCAGAAGGAACATTATTGATCCCGAAATATCCCCTTCGACTATGAGATATATTCCGGCCATTATCTGTTCCTCGCCGCCCATTGCCTCGCCGACCTCGGAAAACTCCAGAAGATCGACCTTCGGAACGTGCATATCAACCTTGGTATTAAGCATCTGAGCAAGGGCGGTAGTTGCATTTCCCGCCCCTATGTTTCCTATCTCGCGGAGTACATCAAAGTATACCCCTTCCATATTGTTAAGATCAACTTTTGCCATGTTATGAATTTTCCTTCTCGTTAATAACGGCGTTAAGGTCAAGAAGTGAGATCAGCGTATCGCCGTTCTTGCCTATTCCGTTAATATACGTCTCGTCAATCTTACTGTCACGAATGACTTCATCAATCGATCTCTCGTCAAGAGTAACAACTTCCCTAACCTCATCAACGATCAGGCCGATAGGCGCGTTGTTCTCCATCTTAACGATTATTATCCTTGTCTTGTTCGTATATTCGTCAGCCTCAAGACCCATCTTGATACGGATACTCATTACCGGAACAACCTCACCACGGATGTTGATAACGCCTGCAAAATAAGGCTGTACATGAGGCACTCTTGTAATGCTCTGCATCCTTACGATGTTGTCGATATAACTGATATCTATACCGTACTGTTCCTCACCGATCTTGATAACAATATACTGAACACTGTCATATTCTCTTGCGATATTTAACGCATCCATTTTATCTCCTCCTACTATATCAAAACGTTAGCATCAAGTATCAGGGCAACTTCGCCATCACCAAGGATGGTAGCACCTGAGATCAGGTGACTGCTGCAGTTGATATATTTACCGAGTGATTTAATAACGATTTCCTGCTGACCAATGAGCTCGTCCACAACGAGACCCGCCAGCTGGTCACCCTTCTTAACGATGATAACAACCAGATTGGATCCTACCTCTTTTTCAGTCTCAACCCCGAGAACATCCCGAAGTCTGATGATAGGAATAACCGTATTACGGAGATTGATAACCTCTCTTGCCTCAACATACTTGATATCTTCTTCCGCAACATCTTCGATAGTCTGTATGCTTCCGAGGGATATCGCGTATTTCTCGTCACCGATAACAACCATGAGAGCCTGGATAATAGCAAGTGTAAGAGGAAGACGGATCGTCCATGTACTTCCCTCTCCCAGTTTTGTCTTGACGGATACATCACCGCCGAGGGAACCGATCTTACTTCTTACAACATCAAGTCCGACACCTCTTCCCGATACATCCGAAACAACCTTTGCGGTTGAGAAGCTGGGCAGGAACAGAAGATCTATGATCTCCTTCTCATTCATTGTCTCTGCCTGCTCGGGTGTAATTATTCCGCGCTCTATTGCCTTCTTCTTAACAGCTTCGGTGTCTATACCGTTACCGTCATCCTTTACTTCGATAACAACGTTGTTACCGTCCTGATATGCATCGAGGTAAATCTGACCTACATCGCTCTTACCCCGTTCTCTACGCACATCAATATGCTCAAGGCCGTGGTCTGCACTGTTACGGAGCAGGTGCATCAGAGGATCACCGATCTCATCAACAACGGTACGGTCAAGTTCTGTTTCCTCACCGGACATATGCAGCTCCATCTGCTTGTCAAGCTTCTTGGAGAGATCTCTGATCATACGAGGGAACTTGTTAACAACACTTTCGATAGGAACCATTCGAACCTTCATTACAGATTCGTGAAGGTTGGTGGTTACACTCTCAAGGTATTCAATCTGCTCATTGAATCCTGTATGGGAATTCTGGTTATCACTTGTGGCAAAACTTACAAGTGAATTCTTGGCGATGATAAGCTCGCTGACCAAATTCATAAGTACATCAAGCTTTTCGATATCCACACGAACCGTACGGTTAACGGCAGGCTTGTTTGCACCGGCGCTCTTCTTGTTGTCGGCACCCTTATTATCCTTGGTGGCAGGTGCGGAAGGAGCAGGTGCGCTGCTTGTTGCGGGAGCAGTAGTCGCAGAAGATTCTTTAGCCTCCCCGGCGTGAGCAGCAGCCTCCTCATCATCCTCGTCGGCGATCTTAGCCTTATCCATATCGATCGCATCACCTATCACATGGTCGATCTCAGATACGCTCATGATAGCTTCTTTGACTTTATCAATAGATGAATCGGTAACGAAATACAAAGAGAAGTCAAAATCAAACTTCTCATCTTCTATATCCTGAACAGAGGGTTCCGAAATGATAACCTCACCCAGTTCTTCAAGGGCTTTGAAAACCAGGAACGCACGCGCTGCCTTAAGAATACATGATTCCTGAATATACACGGTAAATCCGTATACTTTCTGACTGTTCTTAATGGCCTCGGATATCACATGCTGCTCGGGCTCATGAAGAACAATGTCGTTCCACTTTCCTTCTTCGGATCCCGATGATGCCGAACTCTCAGATGCTTCTTCGGCAGAAGCGCTCTTCGCCTCTTCTTTGCTGTCGCCGGAAGCCGAGTCTGCTTCACCGTTTAAAATAGCCTGAAGTTCCTTGATAATGTGCTCATTATCGTTCGTTCCTTCATCCTGGCTTTCGGAAATGTTTTCTCTGTACTCTTCAAGGGCATCAAGAGCCTGGAACAGAATATCGACCATATGTCCGTCAACCTTGATCTTGCCGTTGCGAACTTCGGAGAATACGTTCTCCATGTCATGGGTCAGATTCTGCATCCTCTTGTAACCCATTGTTCCGGCCATACCTTTCAGTGAATGTGCCGCACGGAAGATCTCATTGATAGTATCTTCGTTCTCCGGCTCATTCTCCAGTATCATAAGCTGGTCGGAAAGAGTCTGTAAATGTTCGTTTGTTTCATCCAGGAAAATTCCGAGATATTGGCTTACATCCATGATTAATGTACCCCCACGTTCTTAGTAATCTGCTCCGCTATATCTTTGAGCGGAACTACCTCGCTGACAAGTCCCGTCATAGCGATTGCCTTTGGCATTCCGTATACTGTGCAGGTGCTTTGATCCTGCGCGATGATATATGTTTGTTTCTTCAGGTCGAGATTCTTGATACCCGCTGTCCCGTCCGCACCCATGCCGGTAAGTACTACACATATGACTTCATCGTAATCGCAATCGATAAGCGACTCATACATATAATTGGCACAGGGCTTAACGCCTTCTCTTGTAGGCTCGTCCGAGTACTTGATGCAGTGTACCCCACCCTTTTTCTCCACTTTCATATGGACTCCGCCGGGTGCGATATACACATGACCGTTTTCGATCTTCTCTCCGTTAACCGCCTCGCTTACCTTGATCTTCGAAACCTCGTTAAGCCTCGCGGCCAGAGAAGCCGTAAATCCCTGAGGCATATGCTGCACAAGAAGCACGGGAACCGGAAGATCGCCGGGAAGGTATGGTATTACGTCATGAAGTGCCTTGGGGCCTCCGGTGGAACTGGCGATTGCCACTATTTTTCTGTGACCTTTGTGTACTACATTTCTGAGCTTAACATCCGGAGGCGCGGCGTGAACGGTACCTGTAACCTTTGTTCTCGCGCTGGCAAGCTGGTCCGCGGTAGTATGGATGTTGACGTCGAAACGTTTTGTAAAAGTCTGACCGTGTTCCCTCCCTCCTCTTGCAGGAAGAGTCGCACCTCCGAAGTGCGGCATCGGTGCACACGATACAACATACAAAAGATCCAGAAATCTCTTGGAGAAGTTCTCGTCCTTGGCGTTTGCCACATTTTCGGGCTTCTTGATAAAATCAATGGCTCCGAGTGTCAGCGCATCAAGGGTTTCCCTTGCTCCCTCACCGGTCGTGGTGCTCGACATCATGACTCTGGCGCTTACGTGGGACTTCTGCATCTCCTGAAGCATCTGTATTCCGGTCATTCTCGGCATATACACGTCAAGAACTACCGCATCATACTGCTTCTCGCAAATAAACTTGAAGCCTTCAGCGCCGTCGGTTGCAGTATTTACAACCTCAAACCTGTCATCGGAGTTGATTATATCACAAAAGACCCTTCTCATGAGTGCAGAGTCATCGACGATAAGAATTTTTTTCTTCATTTTTCCTCCCAAACCCCTGTTTTCGGCTAAAAAGTCCCTCTCTCACGGTGTCTCATCTTGCGTTCTTCTTCGAAAATGTACTTGATGATACTCTCTCTGTCATCATTTACCATATTTACAAACTGGATCCTGTTCTCAAATGAATCTTCCCTGTTTTCCATGGGGGATGATTTTAGAACCTTTCCGAGAAGCTTGTATTCCGTAACCTGGCCGTTAACGAACAACGAAAAAACAAATCTTATAAGCGAGCCTTCCGTATAACGTACTTTGGATATAAACCTTGCGCCTCCGCCGCTTATATCCACCATAGTACCGTTATCAAAGGTAAGATCCGTATCGATAAAGTGAACCTGTTCAAGACTGTTTTTGTCGGGGTTCTCATCTATTGCCTTACTCTTCATGTCAAGAACGGTATTAAGACGGTAATACTCTCTTCTCTGATACTTTTGGAGATCCGTTTCAAGTTCCATCGACAGAACAAACAGATTGTTGCTCTTATATCTCTCAATAACTCTTGCAAGACACTGATACAGACCGTTTGATGTATAAAAGCACAGACTGTACTCCGCATCTACCGGAAGCAGCACCACTTTGCTCTGTTCCATAGGCATCGCGATCTTGATAACATCTTCGCTTTCTATATCATACAGTTCGCTCCTGTATGTCTTACGTGTAACCTCTCCAAGTTCTCCTGTTGTTTTTTTGATAGACTCTATTTCTATCTTATTTCCGATCTGAACAAATTTTGAAATCATGTACGTACCTTCCCCGGTTTATTATTTATTTCTGATCATTGATGCAAAAAATCCCGACATTCCCCTTTTATGATATATCGGATCCGTTGCATTTACCTCAAGTGCCTGTGCCAGATCCGCAAATGCCTGTGCGCTCTTTGCGTTGGGATTCTGTATCGAGATGGGCATCTGTCCCATTACCGCTTTGACAAGCTCATGATCTTCAGGTACAACTCCCACAAGGTTCAGCGGTATCTTCAGGTATCTTCCCACAACCGCATTAAGTTTTGTATATAACTGCCTGCCTTCTTCAAAGCTTCCGACTTTGTTGGCAACTACCTTGATTGCAGAGCCCTCCCTTAAAAACTTCGGATGTCTGCCAAGTGCCTTGAGCAGTGAGTATGAATCTGTGATCGATGTAGGCTCCGGTGTGGTGACAAGCAGTATCTCTCCGCTTGCAACCAGGAACTCCAGAACAGCATCACTTATACCGGCTCCCGTATCTATTATTATAACATCCGCCAGCAAATCCAGTTGCTCAAGATTTTTGATGAGATAATCAATATAATCCTTTCCCAGATTGGAAAGGCTTGCAATACCCGATCCCCCGGAAATAAAACCTATATCCATAGGCCCCGTCGTTATAATATCTCGAATATTCATACCGTGATATATAAGATCGGCAAGATTGTGTTTCGGAATTGCCCCGAACATCACTTCTATGTTGGCCATTCCGAAATCCGCATCAAAAATAATGACCTTTTTGCCCATGCGGCGAAACTGCACCGCAAGATTGATAGAAACGTTTGATTTACCCACGCCTCCCTTTCCGCTCGTAACAGTTATTACCCTTGCAGCCGGGCGGGAGTTTATGGAATTCTGCTTTATTATGTTGCGGAGTCCTTCTGCCTGGTCCATTACTTACCTCCGAGCAGCTGTTTTACTGTCGACTGCGGTGAAAAAACAGCTATATCATCGGGGACATTCTGTCCGCATGTTACATAAGACATGGACGCACCCGTATGCATACAAAGATTGAACAGATTTCCGAGGGTGGTAGTCTCATCAAGCTTTGTAAAGATCAGTTTGTAATCGGTAAACTCGGAATATGCATCGGCAATCGCCAGAAGATCCCTGTACTTTGTAGTTGCACTGACAACAAGATAAGTATCCTTGTCAACCGAGTCACCCACACATGACAGGAAATGAGCCATCGATTCCTTCTGCGCCTCATTGTGCTGCGAATGTCCCGCCGTATCCACAAGAATATACTCGTAGTCCTTGTAATCGGCTATAGCTCCCGTCATCTCCTCTTCCGTGTAGATGACCCTGAAGGGAACGTCAAGAATACTCGCATAGGTTCTGAGCTGTTCCGCAGCTGCTATCCTGTATGTATCCGTTGTTAGAAGTACAACCTTTTTCTTGTGATTGACACACAGTTTTGAAGCCAGTTTTGCAATGGTCGTTGTCTTTCCGACGCCGGTAGGTCCTATGAAGAAAATCACCCGCTGTCTCTCGAGTCCGAGGGGTATCGTTACCGGCTGCCCGAACTTAAGTATCATTTTCTGATATATATTTCCGAGTATAAAATCAACGCTCGATTTCGGAGTATTGATCTTTCCGATCTCATCAAGCAGTTCGTTTGCGTATTTCTCGGCAACCTCGTTTTCGGTAAGGGTATTGTATATAAGTTTTAAAAATGCAACCGAAGAATCTTCCTCGTCCTCTTTTTCGAACTCGTCCTTCACAGGGGTATTGTTCAGCTGCTTCTCAAGCAGCGACTGAAGGCTGTCAAGACGCTGCTCAATGACTTTCTCGCTCTTACCCGTGCTCACAGCCGGCTCATCATCCATGATAACGTCCTTGGGACTGTACGTGGCTGCCTGCTGCGTCATACCGCGGTTGATACTCTGTTTTGCCAGCTGTGAAAAGGGATTTTCCGCACTCTGGCGTTCGGACTCTTCTTCCATTCCTACGGTCACTTCAATAACCGGCTTCTTCATAAATGAGAAAAGCCCTTTTTTCTTAAGGCTTCGAACGCTCATGATGACAACGTTTTCGCCCATCTCTTTTTTTGCAGCTGATACCGCTTCCTCTTCGGTTTTTGCCTGAAACTTTTTAATGATCANNGTTATGCCGTTACCATTCCGACTGACTGCAATTCTACATTTGTGTCAATCTCATTATATGATACTACGATAAGATCCGGATAGTAATCTTCGGTAAGTTTTTTGAAATACATCCTTACAATCGGTGAGGTTATCACTATCGGATTCTTTCCCAGGTTCTCAAGCTTGGCCACTTCATCGCCAACGGAATTCATTATCTGTTTAACTCTTTCAGGGTCAAGGGTGAGATATGCTCCCTGTTCGGTCTGCTTAACCGAATTCATTATCTCCTGCTCAATCTTCGGATCAAGGGTCACAACACTTGTGGCTTCATTGGCTGCAAAATACTTCGCTGATATTGCACGCTTTAAGCTTTGACGGACATATTCCGTGAGTACGTCCGTATCCCTTGTCACGGGTGCATGGTCTGCCAGTGTCTCGAATATGGTCAGAAGGTCTCTTATCGATATACCCTCTTTTAACAGGTTTTGCAGAACCTTTTGTATCTCCCCGAGTCCCAGGAGCTTTGGTGTCAGCTCATCCACAAGCGAAGGATTGCTCTCTTTAATGTTGTTAACAAGATTTTGAACATCCTGCCTTGTAAGAAGCTCGGAAATATGCTGCCTGATAATCTCCGTTAAATGGGTTGCAATGATAGACGGCGGATCAACAACCGTGTACCCCAGGCTTTCCGCACGCTCTCTTTGTGATTCCGTGATCCATGTGGCAGGCAGATGGAACGAAGGTTCAAACGTGGGAATTCCCGATATCTCTTCTTCGACAAAACCGGGATTCATGGCCATATAATGGTCAAACAGTATTTCCCCTTCACTCACCTGTATACCTTTTATCTTGATTATATACTGATTGGGGTTTAACTGTATATTATCTCTTAATCGGATTATAGGCACTACCGTACCGAGTTCAAGAGCCACCTGCCGACGTATCATAACAACTCTGTCAAGCAGGTCACCGCCCTGATTGACATCTGCAAGGGGAATGATACCGTAACCGAATTCCAGCTCGATCGGGTCAACCTGCAATAGCGAAGTAACATTTTCCGGTTTTCGTACCTCTTCCGCTTCTTCCTCTTCGGCATCCACAGCTTTCTCGGTCTTCTCGACTTCAATATTGTTTGCAACAATTCTTCCGCATACAATAAAAAGCAATCCCACCGCAAGGAACAGTATAGCATTAAGTGGTGTCACTATTCCGAGGAAACAGATAACTCCACCAACAAAGTACATGGCTCTCGGCATTCCGAAGAGCTGGGATACGAGAACCTGTCCGAAGTCCGCTTCCTTTGATCCCTTCGTGACAAGAATACCTGTCGAAAGGGAGATCAGAAGTGAAGGTATCTGGGATACCAGTCCGTCACCTATGGTGAGGATTGTGTACTTCTGTATCGCTGCGTTAAAATCAAGGCCCTGACGCAGCATTCCCATGGCTATACCGCCGATAATATTTACAAACGTTATTATAAGACCTGCTGTAGCGTCTCCTTTTACGTACTTAACAGCACCGTCCATGGAACCGAAGAAGCTTGACTCTTCCTGAATCTTGGCTCGCATCTGCTTGGCTTCTTCATCGGTAATGGCTCCGGTATTAAGGTCGGCATCAATTGCCATCTGTTTACCGGGCATTGCATCAAGTGTAAATCTTGCGGTAACTTCGGCAACTCTTTCCGAACCTTTGTTGATAACCATGAACTGAATGATTATCAGTATTATAAATACTATCGTTCCCATAACAAGGTCACCGCCGCCGACGAATGAACCGAATGTCTCCACAACGTTTCCGGGGGAACCCGTTGATAGTATCAGTCTTGTGGATGAGACGTTAAGGGATATACGGAATATAGTCGTAAACAGCAAAAGAGTAGGGAAAAATGACATATCCAGAACTTCTTTTGCAAACATCGTATTAAACAGCACCGCAAAAGCTATTGCCATGTTGCCGGCAAGAGCAATATCAAGTACTGCGGAAGGTATCGGAACAATGAGGAAAATAAAAGCGCACAAAAGATACAGAGCTACACCAAGATCTGCTGCAGCGATTCTTTTAAGCATCTCTTATCACCCCTTTCCGATTAACTTCCAGCGCAAGTCCGCTCAAGCGCCGCTCGGGCTGTCATGATTGCTTCGCAATCCTGACCTAGCTTACTCTTGCATTGTATATAGCCGCCAGTATCTCCGCGACAGTCTGATACAGTTCCGGCGGTATCGGTGAACCAAGGTCCACATTGTAGTAAAGCATTCTTGCCAGCGGCTTGTTCTCGACTATCTCAACTCCGGATTCCGCCGCCCTGTCCTTGATGCGTGCAGCCAGAAAATCCTCACCCTTCGCAACAACATACGGGGCGTCAAAAATATTTACATCATACTTGATGGCAACAGCAAAATGTGTCGGGTTGGTAATGACAACATCTGCGGACGGAACCGCCTGCATCATCCTCCGGCGCGATGCCTCCTGCATTCTTTGCTTCTGCTTACCCTTGACGGCAGGATCTCCTTCTGCGTTCTTCCACTCATCCTTGACTTCCTGCTTGGTCATCTTCATATCCTCGGCGAACTTCCACTTCTGGTAACCGTAATCCGCGAAGCCTATGACTATGTATACGGCACTTATCTTAAGTCCGAGGTTAATGGCTATATCTCCGATAATCCTTATCGCTGAGATAAGTTCCATATCAAAAAGCGAGAAGAGAACCGCAAATTCTCCTCTTATGGTGGAATACGCCATGTATCCGAGTACAAAAAGCTTGAGGAGTGATTTTAACAGTTCTATAAGTTTTTCCTTGGAGAATATCCTTTTAAACCCGCTTATAGGATTGATCTTTGAAAACTTCGGCTGGAGCGGCTTGGCAGTCGGCTGCCACTTGACCTGAAAAACATCCGAGATTACTGCCACAAGAACCGCAGCTATAAACACCGGTGCCACGATCAATGCCATTGTCAGTATATTGGAATTAATTAGTCTGCAAAAATCATGTACGGAGATCTGACCTTCTACGAGGGTCGTCATCTCTTTCATTTTTGTATAGTTGGCATTAAATGTACCGAGAAAACTCTGCCCTATGGAACCGACCCATATCTTTAAAACAACAAAAAGAGCCAAAAGCGCCAACGCCTGCCCGAGCTCCTTACTCTTAGCGACCTGACCTTCTTTTCTCGCATCGGATAATTTTTTCTCGGTTGCGGGCTCGGTCTTTTCTCCGCCGGCACCTTCTTTGGCAAATAATTGGAGATTTAAGTACAGCAGTCTTTCAGTCATTTAAACCCCTTATTGCATGCTGTTGACCATTGCGGTTACCATGACCCTCATCTCTTTAAAAATAAACTCGGAAGCTGCCGGAATAGTCCCCATTGTCAAAAACAATATGCCCAGACCCACTATTATCTTGATCTGGATTCCGACTGAGAACATGTTTACCTGCGGAGCCGTCTTGGCAAGAACACCAAGCACCGCATTAAGCAGTAACATCGCGGCAACTATCGGAAGACAAAGCCTGAATGAAACGGTAATATAGTCCGTAAGGAACTGGACGGTGGTCGTCATTATCTTTTCCGAAGAAAACTTAGCTCCCCCGATAGGTATAAGCGTAAAAGTTTCAACTATGGCACGAAGGAAAAAATAGTGCATATTTGTTATCAGCATTATCAATATAAGGATATACTGATAAAAACTTCCCATAAAACCGGTGCCGTCTCTTGTTATCGGATCAAAGAGCTGAACCATCGAAAGTCCGATCTC
>DEEW01000037.1:13536-15590 GCA_002350465.1 Lachnospiraceae bacterium UBA2868 | reverse complement strand
AAGTAAACCGCATACGGCCTCTTTTAAAACTATTATGGAGTATCCCAATACGGTTGAATATGCCGGAACACTGTGATCCGTAAGCACATTAAACAGCAGTACGGATACTAGAAGAGAAAAACCTGCCCGCAGTCTTCTAGGAGTGTTGGTCATCGAGAAGAACGGTGCCACAAACACGAATGAACTTATCCTTGTCAGCACAAGCAGGAAAAATTCCAGATCTTCAAACGTAAAAGTGTAATCAATCATACTACCTTATATACAATGAAAAACCGTTCCAAAGTTCTGTTGTATAAACAACTATCTCATTAAGTATCCAATGTCCCAGAATCATTATCGCGGCAAATATTCCTATAACCTTCGGAACAAAGGTAAGGGTCTGCTCCTGAATAGATGTAACGGTCTGGAAAATACTTACCGCAAGACCGATAACAAGCGATACGAGAAGCATAGGTGCCGAACACTTTATGATCGTGTAAAGCGCAGTTCTCGTAATCGTTGTAACGTTATCAATATCCATCATAATTATGTTCCTCCCCTTAATGCTTTTATAATGCGTGGGGCCTGTCCGTCAGGGCGCCAGTCGCTCAAACAGTCCTCGACGCTTCGGGAGAGCCCTCGCGTCTGCGGAACTCGCTTGGTGGCATCCCTGCGGCCACCCACGCGTTTACACTATTATGTTCAGTAGAAAGTCTTCACAAGGTTTCCGATTACCAAGTTCCACCCGTCCGCAAGCACAAACAGCAATATCTTGAATGGCATGGATATCGTTGTAGGCGGCAGCATCATCATACCCATGGACATAAGGGTCGAGGCGACGACCATATCTATGACAATAAACGGAATGTATATCAAAAATCCTATGATAAACGCACGCCGCAGCTCGCTTATTACAAAGGCCGGAACGAGAACACGCGTAGGAATGTCATCAACAGACTCCACGCTTTCCATCTTGGCTATATCCATAAAGAGTCTTACATCTTTTGTCTGAGTCTGGGGATACATGAATTCACGCAGCGGCTGCAGCGCAGCATCCATAAATTCCTCCTGCTGTATCTCTCCTGCCTCAAATGGTTTTACAGCATTGTTGTTAATATCTGTTATAACCGGATTCATTATAAAAAAAGTCAGAAACAGCGTCAGCCCTACAAGCACCTGATTGGGTGGTGCTGTCTGGGTACCGATTGCAGCTCTGACGAAATGTAAAACAATTAGTATCCTCGTAAATGATGTCATCATTATAACGAGGAAAGGCGCCATTGCTATGAGCGTCAAGATAATGAGGATACGAAGCGTTCCGGACAGATTACCCTGCTCATCGGTATATGTTATCGAGAGATTGTTTGAAACATTAAGCTCTCTTATATCCGATGCATCCGTGGCCGTCCCCGGCTCCCTGATAACCGTTGGAGTCCTTGGCTCGGATTCCGTTGTTATCCCCAGTTCATTGACTTCACTGGCATATACTTTTGTAGGTGACATAAAGAAAAATGTCAGAAAATATGCAAGGAAGCAAAAGATGACTAAGCCTCTTCTGCCCCCAATGCTACATCTATTTCTCATTATTGTTATCGCCTTTTTTGAGACTGCCTCTGGCCTTATCCAAAATAGACCCAAACGAAAAATCTGCCACTTTTGGCTCGGCCGCCTCCTTGATATCCTCAGCGGACAATTCACATATGGATGTGATACTGTCCTTACCGATCCCGATGACCACATACTTCTCTCCGACCCTGACTATCTGGAGATATTTTCCGTTTGTGATCTTGCACGTTTCAATAACTTCGAAGTTTCGTCCGGCCGATTTGGTCTTCTGGTAACTTCCGACAAATCGAGTGGTCAGATAAGTCAGTCCGAGAACAAAAACAAATACCAAAATCACGGTCAGAAACTGCGTAAAGCTTTCTGCCCTGTCCGGTAAAGCGGCAATTACCATGTTATTAACCTACGACTTTTTTAACTGCCTCTATAACTCTGTCCGCCTGGAACGGTTTAACTATAAAGTCCTTGGCACCGGCTTGTATGGATTCGATAACCATAGCCTGCTGACCCAT
>DEEW01000037.1:1922-13434 GCA_002350465.1 Lachnospiraceae bacterium UBA2868 | reverse complement strand
ATGTCCATGAGGACAAGGTCGGGTTTCAGTTCGGAATACTTCTCCACAGCCTTTGCACCATTCTCTGCTTCGCCGGCTACGTTATAGCCGTTCTTTGACAGAATGTCCTTGATCATCATGCGCATGAATGCTGCATCATCACAGATAAGAATGTTTTTTGCCATCGTTTTTCTCCTCTATCTAGCTTAGTTGATTATTTCGGTGACTCTTACACCAAAGTTTTCTTCAATTACTACTACTTCACCTTTAGCCACAAGCTTGCCGTTTACAAGAACGTCTACAGGCTCGCCGGCAATCTTATCTAATTCTATGATAGTTCCGGGTGCAAAATCAAGTATATCAGAAATTGCTTTACTTGTCCTGCCTAATTCGACAGTAACTTCAAGCGGAACATCTTTGATAAGCGATATATTCTCCTGGGACTGCATTGCATTTACGTCCATTGAGAACGGAGTAAAGCTTGCAGGCTGGATATTTACGTTCGGCATAGGCATGCCCATCTGCTGCGGTGCGCCCATCTGAGGCTGCATACCCATTCCCATTGAGAAATCCATTCCAGGTGCCCCCATTCCCGGCGCACCCATCGTAGGCATTCCCATTGAAGGTGGCGGCATACTCGGTGCTCCCATACTTGGTGCCGCAACACTCGGTGCTCCCATTGAAGGAGGTGCCATTGTCGGAGCGGCAGGTTCGGGTGCCGGAGGTGCTTCGGGTTCCTGACTGTCCATGAAGTAATCATAAAGATTCTTTGCAAAGTCAATAGGATACAATTGCATGATCTTGCTGTCAACAAGATCCTCTATCTGCATCCTGAATGTGATACGTACAAATCGCCCGAGCAGGAACGATGAAATATCCTCTTGTGATTCCAGCTCTCCCACATCAACAAGGCTTGCTTCGGGCGGGCTGATGTCTATCATCCTTCCCAGCATTGATGAAAGCGACGTGGCTGATGAACCCATCATCTGGTTCATGGCCTCCGAGATTGCCGACAAATGAATATCCGTAAGCTCGGATCCCTCGACGTTCGTACCGTCTCCACCCATCATCAGATCAGTTATGATCTTAACATCATCTTCCTTCAGTATCAAGATGTTGGTGCCTTCAAGACCGACTGTATATTTGATTTTAATGAATACACAAGGTCTCTCATACTCTTCTATGATACGATCCCATGTACACATGTCAACAACGGGTGTGGTTATATTTACCTTTCGGTTGACAAGGGAATAAAGCGTTGTTGCCGAAGTGCCCATACTGATATTGGCAACTTCACCGACCGCATCTTTTTCCTCATCTGTCAGATCCTCACCACTGGAAGAAGGAGGCGCAGAAGATGTATCGGAAGGAGCGCCGGCAGCTGCATCATCGGCAGGTGCGTCCGGTATTCCGCCATTAAGCAGAGCATTTATTTCGTCTTGTGATAACATTCCATCCATACTCTATACTTTTTCCTCCTCTCTAAGAACTTCTGTGATTCTGACTGCATATCCGTCCCTAGATGTACCCGGCAGGGCTTTAAATTTCTGTATATTCCCTACGTATATGTCAAGTTCGGAATCAACCTTGCTTCCAAGCTTTATGATATCCCCAAGCTGGAGATTGACAAAATCGCTGACCGTTATTGTGCTTCTTCCCAGCACAGCCTTGATCGGCATTGAAACTTTTCTGATAACCGTCTCAATATGTTCTCCGAATTCCTCGCCGTTGTTGTCCTTCATGTTAGCATACCAGTACTTGGTATTAAGTTTATCCATGACGGATTCAAGCGTAAAGTACGGGAGACATATGTTCATGAGGCCTTCTACATCGCCTATCTTGATGTTGATAGTTACGATCGCGATCATTTCCGACGGAGCAATTATCTGTGCGAACTGCGGATTGGTTTCGATCCTCTCCAGAAAAGGATTGATATCCGTAACGTTCTTCCACGGCTCTCTCAGAAGCTGTACACATACGGTTATGATCTTATCAATGATCGACCTTTCAATTTCGGAAAAATCCCTGCTCTTATCAAGCGGATTTCCCTGACCTCCAAGCATTCTGTCGATGATCGCGTATCCCAGATTTGCGGCTATCTCGAGAAGTATATTTCCTCCGAGTGGATCGAAGTTTACAACCGCCAGCAAAACCGGATTAGCTAGTGCCGTTGAAAATTCCGAGAAGGTACACGCTTCCGAATTGACAACGCTGACCTGTATATTTTTTCGAAGATATACCGGCAGGTTTGTCGAAAGCAAACGGCCGTAATGTTCGAATATTATCTCGAGTGTTCGAAGATGCTCTTTTGAAAATTTTGCAGGGCGTCTGAAATCGTAACTTTTGGCCGATCGCTCGTCAATGTTATTGATGTCTTCCGCGTCAAGTTCGCCTGAGCTTAGGGCTTGAAGCAGACTGTCAATCTCATTTTGCGAGAGAACTTCGCCCATTAAGCTCACCTCACTTCATGTTGGCAGGAGGGACCCACCTTGTTAAAATCTATTGAAATTTAATATCTCTAAAGTACGCCTCATACACAAAGTCTGAATTAAACATTTCCTGAACTTTGGCAAGAATTTCAGCCTCGATACCGTGAACGTTTGCCTGAGCTTCCTCCTTGGTGTACTTACCAACAACCTCAATTATCTCGCTTTTTATCTTACTCTCTTTTGCCGCCAGCATAGGCTGGTATGTCTTGTAGTCATCATGCTGGTTGTTGATTGAAAACGAAACCGAGCACATAGCGAAATGATCCTTGCCGTCTCCGTCAGACCTAAGTGCTATTGTCATAGCGTCAGCTATATCATATACCTCGGAATTCTCGGGCGGTACAACAGCCTCTTCGGCTGCGGCTTCACCGGCAGCCGCTCCGCTTTCCAGTTCAAGATTAAGTATTCCGGCAATATCATCAACAAGAGCTATAGTCTTACGGTTGGCGGACACCGTTGAAAACATGATGATCGCTGTAAGAACCAGATTGACCACAACAAGCGCCAGTATAATTACCGACATTAAGTTTTTTTTCATAACATTTGGCTCCTTCATTTCGTGAGCCACGCCATTAAGGTGCAGCTAAAGCATTATATATCTTGATCTCAACACGACGGTTTTTAGCTCTTCCCTCCGGAGTTGAGTTATCGGCAACCGGGATATACTCCCCGCGACCCGAATGTTTGATATTTGCAGGAATCAAATTGGTGTTTTCTACTAGATAGTCAAACACCGACAGAGCTCTTGCGCTTGATAACTCATTATTGTTGGCAAACCTTGACGTATGTATGGGTACGTTATCGGTGTGTCCCTCAACCTCAATCGTGGACTCTGCATACTTTTGCAATATGACTCCGACCTTTTCCATAAGCGGAAGGGATTCGGGTTTGAGTTCGGAATCTCCCGAGTCGAAAAGCAACGCACCGTTAAGTGTAAGCTCCACATACTGGCTCGTGAAATCCACATCTATATCCCCGGAAAGATTTTGCTCCGCAAGAGCTTCCTCTATCTTCTCCGCAAGCTGCTCGTTCTGCTTGAGCATTTCCTCCTGAACATCGGATACCTTTTCATCAAACTCCTGATATTCTTCTGATTCTTCCGAGGAGTCCGCAGCCATGCCCATTGTGTTCATGTACTCATCAAGCTGGGATAACTGGCTGACCCCGTTGTTTATCAGAAGGCCTTCCAAAAGTGAAGATCCGCCTGAATCAAATATGGAAAATGTCTGTGAAAAACTTGCCGCAACCAATGCGAATTTCTCTGCGTCTATCGTCGACATAGCAAAAAGCATAACGAAGAAACACAGCAGAAGGTTCATCAGGTCGGCAAAGGTCGATTGCCACGCCGGCGCGCCTTTAGGCGGCTCTTCTTCTTTGCGCTTGGCCACTACTCTTCGCCTCCCCCTTCTTCACCGCCGGACGACCCTCTTTCACCGGGTGCCAGGAACGATTTGAGTTTCTCTTCAATAACTCTCGGGTTCTCACCTGCCTGTATTGACAGGAGACCTTCGATGGTTATTTCCTTAACTTTGATCTCGGCTCCGTTAACCTTTTTAAGTTTGGACGCGAACGGTGCGCATATCCAGTTTGCAAGAACGGAACCGTAAAATGTGGTGATGAGAGCAACGGCCATGTTGGGGCCAAGAGCTGCCACATCATCCATATGATAAAGCATCATAACAAGTCCCAGCAGAGTACCTATCATACCCCATGCGGGACCCATACCGCCAAGATCTTCCCAGAATGAAATATTGGTTTTATGTCGCTCTTCTATACTGATAAGTTCGGTTTCCAGTATCCCTCTTACAAGGTCGGGATCTGTACCGTCGACAATGAGCATAACCCCTTTTTGGAGAAATACATCATCAAGACCTGAGGCTGCTTCTTCTAGCGAGAGCAGACCTTCCTTACGCGCTACGTTAGAAAGATCTATTATCTTCTGTATGATGGCGCCGGGATCCTCGCTTCCGTGCATGAAAGCGATCTTGGCGCTCTTTAATCCGTTTAGAAAATCCTTGATGCTCGTGCCGCCGAATATGGCTGCAAACGCTCCACCGAATGTTATCATGGCGGAGGGTGCATCGAGGAAGTATTTGATGCCGGCCGGTCCGTCCTGTCCTATGAAAATAGACACAATCATGAATATGAGACCGGCAACAACACCTACTACGGTTGCAATATCCAAATCTTTACACCATCCTAGTTACAAAAATACCCATACGGTAAGATTCTACTAAATTTTTATGTAAATGTCTAGGGGTTGTCATCGGGGACGGTTCTTTCTGACAAAAAGAACCGTCCCCTTTGACAACCCTTTAACACCCTAGCGGTTATTATCTCTTAAGGTTTGTAAGTTCCTCAAGCATTGAATCCGAAACCGTGATTATACGGCTGTTTGCCTGGAAACCTCTCTGTGTTGTGATCATATCGGTAAACTCTGCGGAAAGGTCAACGTTTGACATTTCCAGAACGCCTGTTGAAAGGGCTCCCGATCCTGCCGTTATGTCCTCACCAATGCCGTCAAACGCGCCTGAGTTGGGTGTTGTCTGGTAAAGGTTATCTCCGATCTTCTCAAGACCTGAAGGGTTGGCAAAGTTGGCAACCGCGATCTGTCCCAAGAGCTTTGTTGTACCGTTGTCGTATGAAGCCGTGATCTTACCGTCCTGTGCGATAGCAACGCCGCTCATCTCACCAACCTTACGTCCCGCGTAGTTACCGTCATAGTCACCGGCATTACCCTTGATTGTTGATGTCCCTTTATTATCGTACATTGTGGACTTGCCGGCCCCAAGTTTAATGGTTGACTGAAAAGCATCAATGCCGCCTATTGTGATTGTGAACGGGAGGTCATTGCCCGCTGCATCAACATCAAGGCTCTTACCTGTCTTAGTGTCGTAGCTGAGAGTAGTCTTATCAAGTGTAACGGATTTGGGATAACCCGTTGCTCCACCTGCGCCGGGACCTCCGTCTGCGTCATAACCGGTCTTCTCATATCCCGCTTCACTCTTTTTATGTAACAGGCTGTATCCCTTTGAATCGATGAGATCCGCTACTTCAAAGCTGTATTTACCGTCCGTCATGGAAGTTCCGGTATCTTTTATTGAGAGCTTAAGATTGTAGCTGTATCCGAGATCGTCATAAATACCGACATTTACGATAAGTCCGTCTGTAGATGTAAGCTGTGTGCTGTTCTTATCAATAACGCCTGAAAGATATGACTGAGTTGTCTGTTCGGGAGAAGATACAAGGTTTTCTGCAGACATTATCTTAAGGGGCGAAACCGTATCCTTAATGATCGTTCCGGGCTTGGTCGGATCCTCCTGCCAGCCCATAACCGTATATCCGTTTGATGTCATTGCAAGGTTGCCCATTCCGTCTACATAGAACGCACCTGCTCTTGTGAAATAGTTATTTGATCCATCGCTTACAACGAAGAAGCTGTCACCCTTGATCTGTACGTCGAAGGGATTGCCCGTTGTCTGGCTTGCGCCCGATGTTGATATATTGGCATTAATGGCACCCGTCTGAACACCGAGACCTATCTGCTTGGCATTGATACCGCCACGACCCGTTTCAGCGTTTGCCGCTGATGCGTTCTGTGTTGTCTGATACATGAGTTCCTGGAATGTTACGTTCTGTGATTTGTACGCAACCGTATTAACGTTTGCTATATTATTACCGATAACGTCCATCTTGGTCTGATGCGTTTTAAGTCCGGCAACTCCGGAAAAAAGTGATCTCATCATAAGGCATTTACCTCCAAATTATTATGCCGTCCCGTCTGTCATTCGGGGACTTACCCGGGATCTCCTTATCGGTCCGATCCCACCTGCTGTTTCTTAAGCTATTACCGCTCCGTCTATATTTGTAAAAACATTTTGATCTGTTTCGTTACCGTCGAGAGCGGTTATAACGGTTTGATTTTTAACATTTACTATGAATGCTAACTGGTCAACCATTACCAGCGATTCGTTTATTCCCTTCTGCCCTGCAGCCTGCATCCCTGCGGAAAGTCTTTCCATGAGTCCATCCGAAATCTCTATGTTTCTTTCGGACAGGCGGTTTACTGCGTGTTTGGAAAACTTCGGTACGGATACTTCCTTTTGCTTGTCCTCAAGGACGTCTGCGAATGATCGTGTACCTTTTCGTACGACTTCGCTGCCTGAGCCTTTTTCAAGATAATCGTTTGCTGCCTGTTCGATAGAGGGGAACTGTCCGGATAAAACCTTCATAGCTTACCTCCTTACCTGAACAATTGTTGTTATGCTCCTTCGGTCTCGGCTTCCGTGCTTGCTGCCGCCGCCTCAGACTCTTCAATATGTACAAGTTCGTTCATTCTCTCCTGATACTTTTTGAAATCAGCGATCTGTGCCTGTGAGAGAAAACCTTTCTCATAGGAACTCATATCGTCAAATACTCCGGTGAGATTATCAATTACATCCTTGTAACTTGTTGTGAGGTTTGCGAGCGTCGGAAGTGAATTCAAGCTCGAAATAAACTCGTTTGCAAGATTGTAAGCATTTAAGTACTTCTCATCAACGACCGAATCAAGTTTATCAATAGAGTACTTGGAATCGCCGATGTTAAGATATGCTTTTCCGCTCTCGACTGTAACATAATCAACTTTGCCGCCGACTATTTTTTCTTCGAGAGTATTCTCGTTAACATCCTTGATCGTTACATACTGACCTACAAGCTGTGAGGCACGTGTAAGATCCGAAGATGCAACAAGGTTGGTCATCTGCTCGAGTTCCGAGAATGTTGCTAACTGTGAAACGTATTCAGTATTGTCTGTAGGCTCCAGCGGATCCTGGTATTTCATTTGAGTAACTAAGAGCTGGAGGAACGCTTCCTTGTCAAGATCGCCCGATTTGGCTGTGTTCTTAGCTTCGGAAGCAGCAACACCGTTTTTCTGGATCTCTCCGTTTACAATATTTGCTACTGTTGACATAGGCTGTCTCCTTCTACTATGCTGTGTAATCTACGCTGTTACCCGATCTTGCCATCATATCCGCCGAGATCTTCTCCTCATCGGAAAGTTCCTCGATGTCTTCGTCTTCAAGATCGTTAAGGTTGATACTGCGTCTCCTTCCGCCTCTTCCGGCTCCGGATGTTCTCTCACGATCCGTATTGCCTTCGGAATCGGAACCTGTACCCTTGTTCAGATCGTAATTTGCAACCGAAACTTCGACTGCTTCCACTCTCTGTCCCTGTTCCTCGAATGTCTGCTGCAAGGTTATCAGCTGGCTTTCAAGTGCTGCCTTTACTGCTTCATTCTCTACAAGGATATGGGCTGTAACCACTCCGTTATTTGATGCGATGTTCATGTTCACCGTGCCTAAGCTTGCGGGGTGAAGCTGCATTTCCATCGAAGTCGTATCCGGTGAGTAGTTAACTCTGATTGACTGGGTAACCTGGCTCATTATCGAATTCGCATCCGCATTTGAGTATCTCGTTACCGTTTCAACCACTTGTCCGAGGTTATTAACTTCGGTTGTAACAACCGTCTGCGTGGGCGCCGCTACTGTACTCTCAGTCTCCGCAAATCTGGATGCGTGTTCAAATCCCTCGTTGTTACCCTTGAGATTTGTCTCTTCGCTTTTTACCGTCGCTTTGAATGATTCCGTTACGCTCTCTCCCTGCCTTGCGGCCGGGTTATCGAGAGTAACTTCTCTCTCGCCGGTCTGCGGAGCCTCGTTCGGCTTTCCTGTAACCTCTACCGTAACAGCTTTTGCTTCCGTGCCTTCCGTTACGTTTGTATCTTTAATATCCGCAACCGTTGTTGCTGATCTGTCGACATCCATGTCAGGCTTTGGCGTTTCAATGTTCTGTATGTTCTGCTCGGGAGCTAAAACTGTCTCCGTTGCATCAAAAACATCCGCCAAGTCTTTGTTTTCAAGTTTTGTAACCGCTTCATTTACTTCCTGTACGAATGTCTCGTCCTCAAGAAGTTCCGAAACTCCTTCGGTTGTCATTCCGAAATCGGCGGCTATCTTATTACCTGCAGTTTCCACGAAACTTACGATCTCTTTAACGTTTTCATAAAGTTCGGCGTTAGTTATAAGTGAGATCGAATCCGGGGCATCTCCGAGCTCCATACACAGTTCCTTGACGCTTATGGGATTAAGCAGATCCACTGCGGTAATTCCGAGGTTTGCCATTGCCGTCTCAAGCTCTTCATCGCTTATACCAAGCACTTCCTTGATCTTGTTCATGATCCTGGAAGCCTCTTTTGCAACTTCTTCGGTAAACATTTCCCTGTCATCCTTATTGGCGACAGGATCTTTTTTTACCACATCCTCGGTTTTGATTTCCTTGCTCTTGGGTGATTCAACTACCGTTCTGGATGATTTTGCACCGTTTTCGGGCTGATTCTCCTGAACCTTTGCTGTGGTATCCTTGGCGTCTTTCATTACTGCGCCAAACCCTTCGGCATCGGAAACCTTCTGTTCGCCGGCCTTGACACCGGCTGTAACGTTCGTAAGCATCATTTCGCTTACTTTTGTTACTGTAGTGTTTGCCATTTTTGGTCCTCCTCTCTTCAGTTTTCAAGGTGCATTGACACTCATATTCTTTATCGACTGAAGCGGGCGAAATCTTAACCCCTTAAATCCTATCTACTCCGGGTCCATAATCTTGGTCAGTTTGGAAGCGATGTCCTTGTCCATAGCCTGGAGAATCTTCGCGCGCGCACTGGTGTCCATATGTCCCAGGATCTTGGCCACAAGGTCCAGACTGTCTCCCATTTCATTGAATATGGCAGCCGCCTGCTTGGGCTTCATTTCGCTGTAGGCTTTGACATATTCATCCATTATCTTATCGGTCTCGAGCTGGGCAACTACCTGCTTGTACAGATATTCGGCGTTATCCGGGTCTATCTCTTCATAGTAAGCCTTGTACTGCTCGATCTCGGGCGCTTTATCCGAGAATACCACTTCCTCATAGAACTCTGTCTTGAGCTTCTGGAATTCAACCTGACTGTCTTCAAAGGTACGGAGTCTGACTATCTCCTCTTTAAGTGCCTTTACCTCTTCAGATTCCTCATCGCCGCCCTTTGCAAGTTCCGCTTTGAGTTCATCTATCTGCTTGTTCAGTCTCTCTATTTCCGCAAGAGCATCGGGAAGATTATCAAAATCACCCACATACTCTTCGGTGCTCTCAGGCTCCGGCAGTATCCTGTTGATCACGGGAATGTCCTTGAGAATAGGGCGAAGCACTCCCGATCCGAATCCGCCGATATCCAGCTTGATAAGAAGCGCTAATATAGCTATCCAGATGACAACTATCAGTATGACAATAAGAAGCACGGAGGGCGAAAATCCTTCGTCCTCATCGTCTACGTCCGCATATATTCCGCCGTTGTCCGTTGCAACAGCATCAAAATTAGACCCTTTTCCGGCTTTCTTAGCTTCTTTTTTAGCCTCTTTTTCTTTTTTCTTCTTTTCCTTCGGAGAAAGCTCTTCTTCCAACTCGTCTGCCATTTTTAGTTCCTCTTTTAGGGCGGCTACTCCGCCGATCCGAACCGGTAACTAACCAGCTCGTCTATTTCCTTGCTCTCCTTGGCCGCTTCTTCGGCCTTGAATTCCTCAAATTGTTTTTCTTTGAGAGTTTCGTGAGTCTTACGATCCTGCATGGCCGCAGTCAGCTTTGACCTTGCGACTTCAAGCTCCTGTCTTGCCGCAGCCAGGTTTAGCCTCTGCTGAGACACATGATATTTGATCACCTCAAGACCATCCTCGGCCTCTTTGATCTGTCTGATATCAAGATCCGATCCAACAAGATCCTTCAGATGGGCTTCGTAAGCATCACGCCTTGCTATAAGCGCATTCAGTTTCTCTTCTTCTTCTCTCTCATGCGCCGCAGCAATGGCAAATTCATTCCGTGCCTGCGTCTCAAGCTTTTCTTTGACATTAAGGATGTTTTGCATCCTGTATCTGAATCTCGCCATACTATCCTTTATATTTCAGAACCTTAACGTGCGGGTGGCCGCAGAGATGCCACCAAGCGAGTTCCGCAGCTGCGAAGCAGCGAGGACTGTTTGAGCGACTGGCGCTCTGACGGACAGGTCCCGCACAATTAGCCTTAAACTATGTTGGTACAGATTCAGGCTCCTTCTCTTCTGCGAAGATATCCTTCAACAGCTGTATTTCCTCATCCAGCGAATATCTGCTGTCAACATCCTGACAGAGAAAATCATTCACCTGATCTATTTTTTTTATTGAATAATCTATGTTCGGATTCGCACCTGCCTTGTATGCACCGATATTTATCAGATCTTCGGCTTCGGTGTATGTGGCAAGTACGGTCTTTAGCCGGTTGGCAACAGCCTTATGCTCTTTTGTCGCAATCTGGCTCATGCATCGCGAAATACTCTGGAGAACATCAATGGCAGGATAATGATTTTTGTGGGCAAGACGGCGGTCAAGCATTATATGTCCGTCGAGAATTGATCTTGCAGTATCTGTAATAGGCTCGTTAAAATCATCACCGTCTACAAGTACGGTGTACAGCCCGGTAATAGAGCCCTTATCGTCACATCCCGCTCTCTCTAAAAGCTTGGGCATCTGTGCGTATACACTAGGCGGATAACCTCTTGTAACAGGCGGCTCCCCGCTTGCAAGTCCTATCTCCCGCTGTGCCATGGAGAAACGTGTCAGAGAATCCATCATCAGCAGAACGTCCCTTCCCTGATCACGGAAGTATTCGGCGATGGCGGTTGCTGTCTGCGCCGCTTTTCTGCGGACAAGAGCAGGCTTATCGCTTGTTGCGACAACCACCACAGATCTTGCCATACCCTCTTCGCCCAGGTCCCGTTCTATGAATTCCCTTACTTCCCTGCCTCGCTCTCCAATAAGTGCGATAACGTTTATGTCCGCCTTGGTATTTCTCGCAAACATACCGAGAAGTGTGCTCTTGCCGACACCGGAGCCGGCAAATATTCCTATACGCTGTCCCTTTCCGATGGTCATAATGCCGTCAACAGCTTTGACTCCCAGGGGCAGGATCTCACTTATGATCTCACGCTTTAGGGGATCAGGTGCAGG
>DEEW01000037.1:0-1866 GCA_002350465.1 Lachnospiraceae bacterium UBA2868 | reverse complement strand
CCAGTCCGTCAAGCGCAAGCCCGAGAAGTTCCGGTCCTACCGGCACCGAAAGGGGATATCCGAGATTTTCCACAACACATCCGAACCCTATCCCTTCGGTAGTCTCAAAAGGCATCAGGAGGGTTTTGCCGTCCTTAAACCCAACAACTTCGGCAAGGACATACTTATCCTCTTCCTCATCGACCATGATCTTGCACAGGTCATCAAGCTTCGCGTCGGGGCCATTGCTCTCTATTGTAAGCCCTACCACGTTTACGACCTTACCCAGTCTCTTGAAAAAGGTTTTATCAAATATCTTGTTGTATTTATCGAAATTAACTTCCATATGACAGGATCTTCAGCTCTTTCGCAAGCAATTCCATCTCTGTTCCGATACTGCAGTCATATATCCCGCCGTCAGTCTCAATAAAGGCCGATCCCTCGCTGAGGGTCATATCTTCAACTATCTCAACCGTAGCCGAACCGGACAGTCCGGCTGTCAGTTCCTCGCGGTTGGTGCTTACATATTCGTAGTCGTCTTTGGACACATGAACAAGGTAATTTTTTGTACCTTCAACATTCCTTATGGCGTCTTTTAACAAATACAGGATCACATCGTTTCGTCCGGATAAATCAATTCCGAAAACATGTGAATATATAGCCGTTAGTTTATCAACAAATAAAGGTTCGAGTTCGGCGATTTTCTCTTCGTACTGCCTGTCAAGAGCATCCGCCTTCTCCTGAGCCTGTTTCTCCACCTCGGCAGCACGCTCCAGCCCCTCTGCATATCCTTTTTCGTTGCCGAGAGCCTCTCCCTTTGCTTTTGCATCTTCGAGAACCTGCTCTGCCTCAGCATTTGCCTTCTCAATAATCTGCGCAGCCTGCGCGTTTGCATCTTCTATTATCTGCCGCGCCTGTTCACTTGCGTCATCAACGATCTTCTGGATCTCCTCAGCCTTCCGGTTCTGTTCGGCAACCTCATCCTGATCGGCGAGAAGGGCATCTACCTGTTCGGCATTCAGGCCCTCGTTAAAATCATCCGCAAAATCTTCCTCCGGTGTATTCTCAAGTATCTCGGAAAGCTCCTTGATCCTCTCGGATACTGCCTGATTGGAGTCAATGACCCGCTTTTCCTTCTTGTCCCGGTCATTCTTGTATGCGACAGTGTATGATTTTATTAACGAACTAGACAATTATCTCGTCTCCTCCGCCACGTGAAATAACGATTTCTGCAGCATCCTCGAGACGTCTTATCGTATTAACGATCTTCTGCTGTGCTTCCTCAACATCCTTCATACGTACAGGACCCATGAATTCCATATCTTCCTTAAGCATAGATGCGGCACGCTTAGACATGTTACGGAAGATTTTATCCTGTACTTCGGTATCAACAGACTTAAGCGCTTTTGCGAGTTCCTGCTGGTCGACATCGCGGAGTACCTTCTGAATAGCACGGTCGTCGAGCATAACGATATCTTCGAATACGAACATTCGCTTTTTGATTTCCTCTGCCAAATCCGGATCGTCCTCTTCGAGAGATTCGATAATAGACTTTTCAGAAGAACGGTCAACAAGGTTGAGGATTTCGACGATTGCTTCAACACCACCGGCAGCAGTGTAGTCTTCTGAAGACAGTGTAGAAAGTTTCTTTTCCAATACGCGTTCAACGTCGCGCAATACATCTGGTGAAGTTCGGTCCATTGTTGCAAGACGTTTAGAAACTTCAGCCTGCATATCTTCCGGAAGGTTCTGCATGATTACGGCAGCCTTTCCAGGTTCCAGGTAAGCAAGAATCAAGGCAATAGTCTGCGGATATTCCTGCTGAATAAAGTTCAAAAGATGAGCCGGGTCTGTACGGCGGATAAAGTCGAACGGACGAACCTGAAG
>DEEW01000115.1 GCA_002350465.1 Lachnospiraceae bacterium UBA2868 | reverse complement strand
CAGTATAACTGCCTGTTTTACGCAATGTTTCGTCAGAAGTCCTATGAACTCACGCACCGCAGCATTCGGCCAGAAATACCATTTTGTATCGGCTCCCATGCCTACCGCCCGCATCTTGACACGTCTGGCAAACAGGCCGCTTCTGAAGACGTGATAATTGGTCGTTGAAAAAGCGATTTTTCCCTCCGGATCCAGTTGCCAGATCTTGTTTTTGGAGTAAAGCATATTTTCATATGTGCTTGTGGATTGATTTTCTTCAATTATCCTCTCTTCCGGTATGCCGTGCTCAATCAGATAACGTTTCATGGCACTGCTCTCCGGGATGACCTCATCCGCTCCCTGTCCGCCGGATGTTATGAACACAAGCTCCTTGCCTGTTCTCTCCTTCTGCTTGTTATAAAAATCAATGGCACGGTCAAGCCGTCCCTGCAGCAAAGGAGTCGGTGTTCCGTCCTTTTTCAGTGCGCACCCCAAAACAATAAGAAAGTCTTTATCCTTATCCGGCTCATGCCTTGCAACTATTGCATCCGCAACGATAGTTCCTATCAGCATACATTCAAAATACAGAAATACCACGGAAAACAGATTCTCTAACAAATACCGGGGCATTGTCTCGTTTCCGCTCATAAGGTATTTTTTGTCGAGGGCTATCATAACAAGTGCGCCTGCAAGAAGCAGCATACCAAGAATACTTCCGAGAGTATTGGTAAAACGTCTTCCCTCATGGCGTATAAGCGCTATATTCGATATGAATAAACCTGCCGAAAACATCAGAATAAACGGCGCCGATAATCGAATGTAGTTTTTTACGCTGTCCAAAACCGTATGAACTATAGTATTCCCCGTATATAACTCAGGATATATTTTCATATTGATATACAGATACATATGGGTGATCATTACTGACAGCGCAAAGAGTGCAAATCCCAGATAGAAAATCGTATTGTAAGAATAGGGATTATACCTGAGTTGTTCACGAAAAGCCCACAAAAGTGAAAGCACTGCGACAAGAGAATGCACAGCAACTATCAGGCAGCAGGTTGCTGCATATTTTGATCCGTCAATAATGGAAAGCACCGTTATGGTCGCAATAACTGCTACTGTCAGGGCAAGCAGAGAATATAGTTTTGGTTTTTTATCACGTGTGTCAAATTTCATCTATCTTTTATTTCCGATACAATCTGATCAATTTCCTTCCATGGTTCTTCGGCATACTGAGCCAGAAGAGCCGCTGATTTCATTATCATATGGCGGAATCTTTGAATACTCTCATCCTTGTAACAGGAAGGTAGGTAGGTCAAAAAAATCTCTGTTCCCTCTTCTACATCATAGATTTCCATATCCATAAGATTTTCATTGGTATTAAAAGGATTGGGCAGTTCTTCTTCATAGTAACTTACTTCGTTATTCTTGTTTTCACTGATAAAATCTGACTGGTATATGATACACAAGCTCATATTAGGTTCTTTAATCAGATTCGTATGGGGATAACAGCTATAAGATAATCCCTGCATCATTTGTTCTCTGACTTCCCGAAGAAAGCTTTCGACAGTCATACCCTTCTTCAGCTCAATATAAAAAGTGATATCCCTTATGAGCATTCCCATTATATTATTCTCTATGGCGCTCTCCCGGCCATTATAGGTCCACTGCAGGGATATGTACCTGACATCATTATAGGCTGCCATCGTAAGTACAGACGAAGCAACCATAAAGCCATTCTTTCCTACAGAATAGTGCTCCATAAGCTTTGCAAATCCTTCATCATGGACGGGTAACAGGAAAGATAGCTCTCCTAATCCTCTGACAACGGGTTTACCATCCAGTTTGGGATGTTTTGACCAGGTATGTTCTGCTTCACGAGTCGTATAATACTCTTTGGCTTTCGCATAAATCTCTGTCGCAGCCTCATTCTCAAGTCTTGAAAGGTTCGCATAATACTGGTCTTCTTCCAGTGTCTTTCCTTCGTAACTGTCGATCAGATCTTTGAAAAAAATATCACCTGATGCTCCGTCGCTTATAATATGATGCATATCGATAAACAGGTATCCACCGTTTTCCGTCTCAAATAACCTGACTCGGTAAAGCGGATTCCCAATCAGTTTATAATAAGTGATCAGATGTTCACGAATATCAACAAGTTCTGCTTCTGTGACTTTCTCAACAACGACCTTCTTATTTATCTCCTGATCATATTTCTGAACAATTTCTCCATCCTCATTAAATGACAGAATCGTTGAAAATACACCGTGCGCACGCAGGACATTTTCAAGTGCTGTTGCCACACGAGGAATATCTACATCGCGTCCCAATCTGAAGAAGCAAGCCAGGTTGTTCATTGTAGAATGCGGAGCATTCAGCTGCCAGTCAAAAGATGCCAACTGTGACTTAAGCAGGGGATGTTCTCTTTTGCGTGATTCATACTCGCCTTCTTCAATAATTCTTTTTTCATCTTTGAAAGCTTCTGTTTGATAAATATTTGCAATTTCTCTCGGAGTCAGACCGCGAAAAATCATCCCCACTGTCAACCCATCCAATTTTGTCAATGATAAAAACCGGATCGTGCTCAGCGAATCCAGGCCAAGCTCATACAAATCATCCAAAGCTCCGACTTTGCTGATATTAAGAATCTTTTCTGCCGCTTCACACAGACACTTTTCAATATCATTTTGCGGTTCGATATATGGCGCATATCTTGCGGCCATGTCAGGTTTCGGAAGATCTTTACGACTGAGTTTCCCGTTGGAATTCATCGGAATATCAGACAGTTTTATGAAGTGGGTGGGAACCATATATGCAGGAAGCTTGCTGCCAAGCTTATGCTTCGCCTCAAGATGATCAAGGCTTATATCATCCGTGTAATACCCGCAAATTGATACTCTTTCTCCGTCAACAAAGGCTTTTGCAGCAGCCCAGGACAGATTAAGAACCTCCTTCATCGCTGTCTCGATCTCTCCCGGCTCAACCCTGTTACCATTGACCTTGACCATATCATCGGAGCGTCCCAAAAGCACCACGTTTCCATCCGGGAGCATCTTCCCTATATCACCCGAGTGGTAGATACCTCCCATAAAAGCTCTGGTATTTTCCTGCGGCAGGTTCATATAGCCTCTAAAGTAGGGATTTTCAAAGCATATCTCTCCTGCTTCACCGTCCGGAACCCGTTTGCAATCTTCATCCATGATAAAAATCTCCCTGCCGGGACACTGGGGTTTTCCGATAGGTGTTAAATCATAGGCTCGCTCCAGTTTGAAAATAGTTACTAAATAGCCGCTCTCTGACTGTGCATATACATTAACGATTGTCACATCGTCTCTGTAATAATCTTTAACCGGTTCACTTGAAAGAATGAGCAGCCTCATCTCAGGATTGAATACAGGATCTAACCTCAGAAGCGTTGGTGTAAAAAACGTAGTGGTAATCCTGTATTTAGCCATACAGGATGAGAGTTTGTCTTTATCCCTGGCAACCGAGAAAGGCGCCAGGATAAGTACAGTACCGAGATACGACAACAGATTAATAGCTTCAGATCCCACAACAAAGGACAAGGGTGATAACAAAAGCATTCTGTCATCCTCATTAAATAAATACTCTCCATCATACTTAAAATGAGAGAGATTATCTTCTAAAGTGCCGTATTCATGGATTACACCTTTTGGATTCCCGGTAGTCCCTGACGTATATATAGCATAGCACGCATCATGAAGTTCATTCTCGGCATAGCCTCCTTTTACCGGAGATTCCAGTATTTTCGAGTACACCTTTGAATCTATATGAAGACAGCAGCCGCAGTCATTATAAATGAAATCTTTTTTCTCGGCGGGGGTCTCTTCTTCCACGATCACGTAAGCTGCTCCGGATCTCCATACTCCGATGGCTGTTACAACGGGGCTGATCCCTCTGGGAAGATCGATCATAACAAAGTCTTCTTTTCCGATTCCTTTATCCGATAGATATGCATATACCTTTGATGTCAGTTCGTCGAGTTCTCCATAGGACAGTGTTTTATCCTCAGCTGCATCTATTAAAAATATCTTGCCGGGATCTTTCCTGCAGCGTTCCATTACACCTTCCATGTATCTCATAATAATTCATTTCTCTCCAATCTTTATTCCCTATAATTCTCTAAGCACAAGTTCCGTTATTCCAGGATTGCTCCCAGGTTTAGCCCTGATAACTTTGTCGCATCTGCCGTAGGAGAATTCATCCATTATGGCACTACGAATACTCGTACCTCCGTGATACCCGTGGATAACGCGTATGGTATATACGGAACGTGGTGCTTTATTAACCTCGTTCTTGACTTTTCGTATAGCTTCATCTGTTCTAAGCCCGTGAAGATCTATTTCTATTACAGCTGATGAAAGCATGACACATCACACCTCATATTTTCAAAATATTTCCGGTAAATATTTTATCCCAGATTTTGTGGTCTGTATAGACATTGCAATAAAAAAAGATTGCAGTATAGCAATCCTTTTTATGTCTTGACGACTGAGTACTGATAATGATCTATGGAAACAAGTCTTTCTCAAGATTCATAAAAGTTGATTGCTTCGCAATCCTTGCCCATGAGAACACTTTTATGCTAAAAAAGCCTTCGACCGATTAG
>DEEW01000124.1:313-2841 GCA_002350465.1 Lachnospiraceae bacterium UBA2868 | reverse complement strand
AGGACAGGATTAAAGGTCAGACAAAAACATATGCTGCTTCAAAGTGAGAAATATCCGTTTATGCTTGCCAATCTTGATGGAGTGATTAACCTTGACGGCGAAATGTGCATATTTGAAGCAAAGACCGCTTCTGCATATAAGCTTGACAACTGGCAAAGCGGCATTCCTCCGGAATATATGCTCCAAGTTCAGCACTATATGGCGGTGACAGGTGCAGCTAAAACCTACATAGCTGCATTGATAGGCGGAAATCATTTTGAATACAGGCTTATTGATCGTGATGATGAGATGATCGCCAAAATAATCGCTATGGAAAAGCTGTTCTGGGAAATCAATGTACTTGGCGGCATTGCACCGGAGATTGACGGCACAAAGGCTACTACAGAGTTTTTTAATAGCAAATATAGTTTCTCAAATGGTCAGACAATTGAACTGCCCGAAGACATTGTGCCTGACTGCGAGGAATACAGCAGACTTTCGGATGAAATAAGCAAGCTGACAGCAGCTAAAGATGCAATCTGCAATCGCATAAAAAGTGTGATGCAGAATAATGAAACCGGTGTGGCTGGAAAGTATAAGATCTCATGGAAGCAGGTCATATCATCCGGATTTGACAAGACAAGATTAAAAGCTGACAACCCTGAACTGTACAAGAAGTATGTTACCCATTCGCAGTACAGGCGATTCAGCATGAGTTAAGGCGGTGATGGTATGGAAATAAGATTACTTAGAGCAGATGAAATCGAGTGCCGTATCGGTACGATAAGTGATAAAGGTTTGTCGCTTTTGCTTTATAAGGATGCAAGAGCCGATATGAAAATTCTTGATGAGACTTTTGGAATACTTGGTTGGAAGAGAACGCACCAGAGTATTGACGGGAATCTGTATTGTACGGTAGACATTTGGGATGCTGAAAAGAAAGAGTGGATATCCAAACAGGATGTCGGGACTGTCAGCTATACCGAAAAGGAAAAAGGTCAAGCGTCCGACAGTTTTAAACGTGCCTGTGTTTCTGTTGGTATCGGCAGAGAACTGTATTCCGCTCCGTTTGTATGGGTGTCTGCTCAGAAGTGCAGTATTCAGCGAAAGGGCGATAAGCTGATTTGCTATGACAAATTTCAGGTCAGCGATATTTCCTACAACAAGGAAAGGGAGATCACTGCACTGTCAGTTATCAACAGCAGCTCCGGTGAGGTTGTGTATTCTATGTTCCCGAAACAGATCAATCAGGCTAACAGCAACTATAATGAGCTTAATGCTCAGCTTAACAGAACCGGAGTTATGCTTGATACGGTGCTATCAAGGTACGGCGTACACAGCATAGACGAGATGACACCGGAACTATTAAACAAGGCTATCAACAGCCTGAAAAGAACAAAAACTAAATCAGCATGAAATTGACCGTCAGTGGCGAGAGTTACTGGCGGTCTTTTTGCGTTTTAAAGGAGAATCAATATGAGTGAAATAACTTGCAGCTGCTGCGGCTGCATCATTGACGATGAAAATTATTATGAGGTCGAGGACAGTGTTATTTGTAGTAATTGCTATCACAACAGAACTTTTGTGTGCGACTGCTGCGGTGACAGATATTTTGAAGATAATGATTATGGTGACGATGGTACAGCTTTATGCCGGAACTGCTATGAAAATGAATATCACCGCTGCGAAAGATGCAACAGGCTTATCCATGACGATGACACTAACTGGCACGGTGATTATCCCTATTGTCAGTACTGTTATGATGATATTTGTGACGATTTTATCAACGAATATTCCTACAAGCCTGACCCGATATTCCATCACTGTCCGAATGAAAAGAAGATCAGATATTACGGCGTGGAGCTTGAAATTGACAAAGGCGGCAAGGATGACGGCAATGCTGAGGTGCTGTACAACATAGCTAATTCCGATGAGGAAAATCTGTATATCAAGTCAGACAGCTCACTTAGTGACGGCATGGAGCTGGTTTCTCATCCATGTTCTCTGCAATATCACAAGACAGAATTTCCTTGGGCAAATGTGATGAAAAAGGCTGTCAGTATGTACTATCGTTCCCACAATACAAATACCTGTGGACTTCATATACATATCGGTCGTGAAGATCTGGGTGACACTGTAGAGGAGCAGGAGGAAGTTATCAGCAGAATTATGTTCTTCTTTGAAAGCCACTGGAACGAGATGTTCAACTTTTCAAGAAGATCGGAATATGCGGTCGAGCATTGGGCTTCACGCTATGGATACAAGGATAAGCCTAAAGATATTTTAGAGGATGCCAAGAAAAACCGCAAGGGCAGATATGCCTGTGTGAACATTACTAATTATGACACTATCGAGATAAGGCTGTTCAGGGGTACGCTGAAATACAACACGTTCATTGCAGCTATAGAGATGGTTGATCTTATATGCGAAAATGCCATCAGACTGAGTGATACTGCCATTCAGAAGCAGTCATGGAACGAATTTGTCATAATGATACCCGAAAGCTGTCAGGAGCTTATCCGCTATCTGAAAGAAAGACGTTTGTATGT
>DEEW01000124.1:0-200 GCA_002350465.1 Lachnospiraceae bacterium UBA2868 | reverse complement strand
CTGTCTATCTCTTCGGAGTTGAGAGGTACGGACGCATCGGGAGTTGCCTACGTGAGAAACGGCAAGGTAGTTATTTACAAAAAGCCTCAGCCCTCTCATGAAGTGAATTTCTATTTCCCGTCAGACATTACGCTCCTGACAGGTCATACTCGAATGGCGACTCACGGTGATGCAAGAAACAATTACAACAATCACCCATT
>DEEW01000023.1:15925-19738 GCA_002350465.1 Lachnospiraceae bacterium UBA2868 | reverse complement strand
GTAGGTCCTAACAAGGTTAAGGTTATCAAAGTTGTTCGTGAAGCAACAGGTCTTGGCCTCAAGGAAGCAAAGGATCTCGTTGATTCAGCTCCCAAGGTACTTAAAGAGGGCGCTTCCAAGGAAGAAGCTGACGATATCAAGGCTAAGCTTGAAGCTGAAGGCGCAAAGGTTACTCTTAAGTAATTGATTAAAAAATATCATAAGAAATAAAAATATTTCTTGACTCTAAAAAGAGCTTGTGTTACCATGGATAACGCACTATTGTGGTTTCATAGGCTCTTTTTGTGTGCTTTTTTACGTAAAAGCCGCTAAATATAGGGGTTTTTGAGGGCACGTCCACAAGTGCATGCACTAAATGAAATCTAAATAGAAAAACGGGGTGAAAACGTCAATGGAAAAGAACAGGATACGTCCGGTTACGGTTGGCAAGAGCACGCGAATGAGTTTTTCGCGTCAGAAAGAAGTTCTTGAGATGCCTAATCTCATTGAAGTTCAGAAAGATTCTTACCAATGGTTTCTGGATGATGGACTGAAGGAAGTCTTTGCGGACATTTCTCCGATCACTGACTACAGCGGGCAGCTTAGTCTGGAGTTCGTTGATTTTAAGTTATGCGAAGAAGATGTCAAGTATTCTATTGAAGAGTGTAAGGAAAGAGACGCTACATACGCAGCCCCCCTCAAGGTTCGTGTTCGTCTGTATAACAAGACGGATGACAAAATCATAGAGCACGAGATCTTCATGGGTGACCTTCCTCTTATGACCGCAACCGGTACATTTGTCATCAACGGCGCAGAACGTGTAATCGTCAGCCAGTTGGTTCGTTCCCCGGGAATCTATTACGGAATTACTCATGATAAATTCGGTAAGAAACTGTATTCGTGTACGGTGATACCTAACAGAGGCGCATGGTTGGAGTACGAAACTGACTCCAATGATGTGTTCTTCGTGCGTGTAGATCGTACAAGAAAAGTTCCGGTTACCGTTCTGCTTCGTTCACTTGGACTCGGAACCAATCAGGAGATTCTTGATCTCTTTGGTGATGAGCCGAAGATCCTTGCTTCATTCGGTAAGGACGTTGCAACAAATTACCAGGAAGGTCTTCTTGAATTATACAAGAAGATTCGTCCCGGCGAGCCTCTGGCTGTTGAAAGTGCAGAGAGCCTTATCAATGCAATGTTCTTCGATCCGAGAAGATACGATCTTGCAAAAGTAGGACGTTACAAATTCAATAAGAAACTCAAACTTCGCAACCGTATTAAGAACCAAACCATTGCCGAGGATGTTATAGATCCGAATACCGGAGAAATCCTTGCCGAAGCAGGAACTGTTGCTACGGCGGAACTTGCCGACAGGATTCAGAATGCTGCTGTTCCTTACGTTGTTATTCAGGGTGAGGAGCGCAACATAAGGGTTCTTTCCAATATGATGGTAGACATCACAAGCTTTATCGATTGTGATCCGAAGGAACTCGGAATCAATGAGCTTGTTTATTATCCTGCACTGCAGGCGCTTCTTTCGGATTACCAGAGTGACCCGGAAGCTCTTGTTGATGCTATCAGGGATTCGGTGCATGCTCTTATACCCAAGCATATTACTCCGGAAGATATTTTTGCTTCCATTAACTATAACATGCATCTCGAATACGGAATCGGCCACGATGATGATATCGATCATCTCGGAAACCGTCGTATCCGTGCTGTGGGAGAACTTCTCCAGAACCAGTACAGGATAGGTCTTTCAAGACTTGAAAGAGTTGTAAGAGAGAGAATGACAACTCAGGATCTTGAAGGCATCTCTCCCCAGCAGCTTATCAACATCAAGCCTGTTACGGCGGCTGTCAAGGAATTCTTCGGATCTTCCCAGCTGTCACAGTTCATGGATCAGAACAATCCGCTGGGAGAGTTGACACATAAGAGAAGGCTTTCGGCATTAGGACCCGGTGGTCTGTCAAGAGACCGTGCCGGATTCGAGGTTCGAGACGTTCACTATTCACATTACGGAAGAATGTGTCCCATAGAGACACCCGAAGGTCCCAATATCGGTCTTATCAACTCGCTTGCATGTTATGCAAGAATCAATGAGTACGGATTTGTTGAGGCACCTTACAGAAAGATAGATCATTCAGATCCCGAGAATCCGGTTGTTACGGATGAGGTTGTTTACATGACAGCCGATGAGGAGGATGAATACCATGTAGCACAGGCTAACGAACCCCTCGATAAGGACGGACATTTCGTTAGGAATAACGTATCGGGTCGTTACCGTGATGAGACTCAGGAATATGACAAATCCATGTTCGAGTTCATGGATGTATCACCTAAGATGGTGTTCTCCGTAGCTACGGCACTTATTCCCTTCCTTGAGAACGACGATGCTAACCGTGCTCTTATGGGATCAAACATGCAGCGTCAGGCGGTTCCGCTTCTTAAAACAGAAGCCCCCGTTATCGGAACGGGAATGGAGCCCAAGGCGGCAGTCGATTCGGGCGTTTGTGTAGTTGCTAAAAAGTCCGGTACTGTTGTGAGTGCTGTTTCGGACGAGATCGTTATCAAGAATGATGACAAGACGATGGAGACATATCATCTTACCAAGTTCCTTCGTTCAAACCAGTCGAACTGCTACAACCAGAAGCCCATTGTTGACAAGGGTGAGCATGTTGAAGCAGGTCAGGTTATTGCCGACGGACCTTCAACATCAAACGGTGAGATGGCGCTCGGTAAAAATCCTCTTATTGCATTTATGACATGGGAGGGTTACAACTACGAGGATGCCGTACTTCTTTCGGAAAGACTTGTACAGGAAGATGTTTATACTTCCGTTCATATTGAAGAACATGAAGCTGAGTCAAGAGATACTAAGCTCGGACCCGAAGAAATAACAAGAGATGTTCCGGGCGTCGGTGAAGATGCACTTAAGGATCTTGATGAAAACGGTATCATCAGAATCGGTGCCGAAGTAAGAGCCGGTGATATTCTTGTAGGTAAGGTTACACCTAAGGGAGAAACTGAGCTTACGGCCGAGGAAAGACTGCTTCGTGCGATTTTCGGTGAAAAGGCAAGAGAAGTAAGAGATACCTCACTTAAGGTTCCTCACGGTGAATACGGTATCGTTGTTGATGCCAAGGTATTCACGAGAGAAAACGGAGATGAGCTTCCTCCGGGAGTTAACAAATCCGTCAGAATATATATTGCTCAGAAGAGAAAGATATCTGTGGGAGATAAGATGGCAGGCCGTCACGGAAACAAGGGTGTTGTTTCCCGTGTGCTTCCTATAGAAGATATGCCTTATCTTCCGAACGGACGTCCCGTTGATATAGTTCTTAATCCTCTGGGTGTTCCTTCACGTATGAATATAGGACAGGTTCTTGAGATCCATCTGTCACTTGCTGCCAAGGCACTCGGGTTCAATATTGCAACCCCTGTATTTGACGGCGCAGACGAGGACGACATCATGGATACCCTTGATCTTGCAAACGATTACGTTAATCTTCCTTTCGATGCCAAAGAGGCGAAGGAGAGCAAAGACAAATCGGGCGTAACCTTTGAGAGCCTCCACAAAGACGAACTTCTTCCGGAAGTATTTGAATATCTGTCAGAGAACAGAGAACACAGATCGGTATGGAAGGGTGTTCCTATTTCGAGAGACGGTAAAGTAAGACTTCGTGACGGACGTACCGGGGAATATTTTGACAGTCCCGTTACCATCGGACATATGCACTATCTGAAACTGCACCACCTGGTTGACGATAAGATCCATGCACGTTCAACCGGACCGTACTCACTTGTAACACAGCAGCCTCTCGGCGGTAAAGC
>DEEW01000023.1:12291-15908 GCA_002350465.1 Lachnospiraceae bacterium UBA2868 | reverse complement strand
TTCGGCGGACAGCGTTTCGGAGAAATGGAAGTTTGGGCACTTGAGGCATACGGTGCATCATATACACTTCAGGAAATCCTGACGGTTAAGTCTGATGACGTTATAGGACGTGTCAAGACATATGAGGCGATCATTAAGGGCGATAACATCCCTGAAGGTGGTATCCCCGAGTCATTCAAGGTTCTTCTTAAGGAACTTCAGTCACTCGGCCTTGATGTGCGTGTACTCAAAGACGACAATACGGAAGTGGAAATAAAAGAAACCGTTGATTACGGAGAAACCGATATGCGTTCTGTTCTTGAAGGAGATTTCAAGGATTATCACAAAGACGAAGATTTCTCTAAGAGCGGATACAGCACACAGGAATTCGATGAATCCAGCGGTGATCTTGTTGATGTCGAAGAAGAATCCGAAATGGATTTTGATGAGAATTACGACGATACGGATGAATAATCTTTTTCAATACTTTTCGTAAAGGAGCAAAAAATGGCAGAACAAAATAAAGAAGCTTATGAGCCTTTGACTTTTGATGCGATCCGTATAGGACTCGCATCACCCGAAAAGATCAAAGAATGGTCAAGAGGGGAAGTCAGAAAGCCGGAGACGATCAACTACAGAACTCTCAAGCCCGAGAAGGACGGCCTTTTCTGCGAAAGGATTTTCGGACCTTCCAAGGACTGGGAGTGTCACTGCGGTAAATACAAGAAGATCCGCTATAAAGGTGTTATCTGCGACCGATGCGGAGTTGAAGTAACAAAAGCAAATGTTCGTCGTGAACGTATGGGTCACATCGAGCTTGCAGCACCTGTTTCACATATTTGGTACTTCAAGGGTATTCCGAGCCGTATGGGTCTCATCCTTGATCTTTCACCCAGAACACTTGAAAAGGTTCTGTACTTTGCAAACTATATCGTACTTGATCCTATGTCGACGGATCTTAAGTACAAGCAGGTTCTTACCGAAGCCGAGTATCAGAAGGAATACGAACAGTATGAAGGCAGATTCCGTGTAGGAATGGGAGCCGAGGCGATTAAAGAGCTTCTCATGGCTATCGATCTTGATGCCGAAGCTGAACAGCTCAAGGCAGAACTTCTTGAATCGACAGGTCAGAAGAAGGCCAAGATTATTAAGAGGCTCGAAGTTGTTGAGGCATTCCGTGAGTCCGGAAACAAGCCCGAGTGGATGATTATGGATGTTATTCCGGTTATTCCGCCCGACCTTCGTCCTATGGTACAGCTTGACGGCGGAAGATTTGCAACATCTGATCTTAACGATCTGTACAGAAGAATAATCAACCGTAATAACCGTCTGAAGAGACTTCTCGAACTCGGAGCTCCGGATATCATCGTCCGTAACGAGAAGAGAATGCTTCAGGAAGCGGTTGATGCGCTTATAGATAACGGCCGTCGCGGTCGTCCAGTAACCGGTCCCGGAAACAGACCTCTCAAGTCGCTTTCGGATATGCTCAAGGGAAAATCAGGACGTTTCCGTCAGAACCTTCTCGGAAAGCGTGTTGACTACTCAGGCCGTTCGGTTATTGTAGTAGGACCGGAACTTAAGATATATCAGTGCGGACTGCCTAAGGAAATGGCAATCGAGCTTTTCAAGCCCTTTGTTATGAAGGAACTTGTGGCAAACAAGTCTGCTCACAATATCAAAAATGCCAAGAAGATGGTTGAGCGTCTTCGTCCCGAAGTATGGGATGTCCTTGAGGAGGTTATCAAGGAACACCCTGTAATGCTGAACCGTGCACCAACACTTCACAGACTGGGAATTCAGGCGTTTGAGCCCATCCTTGTGGAAGGTAAGGCTATCAAGCTTCATCCCCTCGTATGTACGGCATTTAACGCCGACTTCGACGGTGACCAGATGGCAGTGCATCTTCCTCTTTCGGTTGAAGCACAGGCAGAGTGCAGATTCCTTCTGCTCTCGCCCAACAACCTTTTGAAGCCTTCCGACGGTGGACCGGTTGCAGTTCCTTCTCAGGATATGGTACTCGGAATCTACTATCTTACAATGGAGAGAATGAGAGACCTTTCCAAGGACCCTGATTTTGAAGGTGAGGCAGCAGTGAGCTTCCCCGCTACCGAAGAGGAAGTTCTGAAAGCAGGGGCTGAAATAAAAGCTCTTGATGAGAATACGGAAAAAGAAGCAAGAGAAAAGATTCGTTCATCATTTATCGAGGCCGCTAAGAATGCTTTCTATGAGTACCAGAGTGCAAAGGAAAAAGCAATCAAGGCCGGCAAGAGTGCTGACAGCGTTAAGGGCACACCTCTTGAGAGAGATACGATTATCAGGGTTAACATCGATCCTGAGCGTGACAGATGGATCGTCTGCGAGATGGTTGATGTTCTCGGAAGATATTACAACTCAATGAATCAGGCACTCCTTGCATATGAAAATCAGGAGATTACCCTTCACCAGCCGATAAACGTTTATCGTGAGAAGGTTATGCCTGACGGATCGAAAGTTTCCGGAATGATCAAAACAACCCTCGGAAGACTTATCTTCAACGAGATTCTTCCTCAGGATCTTGGATTTGTCGACAGGGAAAATCCGGAAAATGCGCTTAAGCTTGAGATTGATTTCCACGTAGGAAAATCACACCTCAAGAAGATCCTTGAAAAAGTCATCAATAACCACGGTGCAACCAAGACCGCGGAGGTTCTTGACGATATCAAGGCAATGGGATACAAGTACTCGACACAGGCAGCGATGACTGTTTCCATTTCGGATATGACGGTTCCCGCCAAGAAGCAGCAGATGCTTGATGAGGCACAGCAGACCGTTGAGAAGATCACCCGTAACTATAAGAGGGGTCTTATTACCGAAGAAGAGAGACATGACGGTGTCATAAATACTTGGAAAGTAACCGACGAAAAAATCACTAACGAGCTGATCGACGGACTTGACAAGTACAACAACATCTACATGATGGCTGACTCAGGTGCCCGTGGTTCGAACAAGCAGATCAAACAGCTTGCCGGTATGCGTGGTCTGATGGCTGATACAACAGGTAAGACTATCGAGTTGCCGATCAAATCGAACTTCCGTGAGGGTCTTGACGTTCTGGAGTACTTCATGTCGGCACATGGAGCACGTAAGGGTCTGTCGGATACTGCTCTTAGAACAGCTGACTCGGGATATCTTACAAGACGTCTTGTAGATATTTCCCAGGAGCTTATCATTCGTGAGCAGGATTGTTCCGAAAAGCGTCCCGAGATTCCGGGAATGTATGTCAAGGCATTTGCGGACGGCAAGGAAGTAATTGAGACACTGCGTGACCGTATACTCGGAAGATATGCGGCAGACGATATACTTGATAAGGACGGAAACGTCCTTGTTAAGAAAAATCATATGATTACACCCAGACGTGTGGAGCTTGTTCTTAAGAGCGCAGTTGACTCTGAGGGAACACCGGTTCTTGAATCAAAGATCGGTATCAAGATCCGTACCATACTTACATGTAAGTGCCATAACGGTATATGCAGTAAGTGTTACGGTGCTAACATGGCATCGGGTGAAATGGTTCAGGTCGGTGAAGCAGTAGGTATCATTGCAGCACAGTCTATCGGTGAGCCCGGTACACAGCTTACCATGAGAACATTCCATACCGG
>DEEW01000023.1:351-12233 GCA_002350465.1 Lachnospiraceae bacterium UBA2868 | reverse complement strand
GTGTCGAGGAGCTGTTCGAGGCACGTAAGCCTAAGGGACTTGCAATTATATCAGAGATCGCAGGTCGTGCGGTATTGCAGGATACCAAGAAGAAACGTGAGGTTATAGTAACCAACGATGAAACAGGTGAGAGCAAGACATACCTGATTCCCTACGGTTCACGCTCCAAGATAACTGAAGAGGGCATGGATATAGAGGCCGGCGACGAGCTGACGGATGGTTCCGTTAATCCTCATGACATATTAAAGATTAAGGGAGTTCGTGCAGCACAGGATTACATGCTCCGCGAAGTTCAAAGAGTTTACAGACTTCAGGGTGTTGAGATCAACGATAAGCACATCGAAGTGATTGTTCGTCAGATGCTCAAGAAAGTTCGTATTGAGGATGACGGAGATTCCGATCTGTTACCCGGATCACTTGTTGATGCTCTTGAACTTGAGGATATCAATGAGGCACTTGTAGCGGAAGGAAAGAAGCCGGTTGAAGCTAAGCAGGTAATGCTCGGAATCACAAAGGCAAGTCTTGCAACAAGCTCATTCCTGTCGGCAGCATCATTCCAGGAGACTACAAGGGTTCTTACGGAAGCTGCCATCAAGGGTAAGGTTGATCCGCTGATCGGACTTAAGGAAAATGTTATTATCGGTAAACTGATCCCTGCAGGTACAGGCATGAAGCAGTACAGAAAAGTTATGCTTGACACAACGCTTCCCGACAGCCTTGAGGTTAAGAGGGACGAAGAGGTAAAGCCTGTATACGATGATGAGGATGAAGACGCTATAGACATGACCGAGGATTTGGAAGAGTCTTTTGATGAAGAAGAGGTTATGGAGGAAGTAGCGGTAACGGATGCGGAAGAATAAAAACCGTATATTGTGAAATAAGAAACGGAGGAGATTTAATCTCCTCCGTTTTGTTATGATTATTTCCATCGGTGTATGGCAACATCGATGAGGCTGATACAGTATCTAAATGTACCTTGAGTATCTGCTGACAACCATGTCTTCGGCTTCTTTTTCAAGACGGTATGATTTTACCGGATGTAAGAAACCATAGTGCAGATCATAGGCTCTTCGCTCCGACAGGGAAAGCCTTCCTGATAACTCGAAAAGATTTCTGCGAATTGAAAGATACCAGGTCGAGTACACAAACAGAACCATTACAGTAATTGCGGAAAGGGTGATCCAGAAAACATACACCGAAACGTCTGCCGAAGGTGCAGCCGCAAGAGGCACATCATTGCTTTCAACAATATAAAAGACGTAGCCGTCCGATGAAACAGCAGTCTGATCGGTTGCTCCGGCCTGCGCTTTGACAGCGGATAAACCTATAATAGGCAGAAGAAATAACGTTATAAAAGCAATTGCTGCGAGTATATATACACTGATTCTTCGTTTAAGTGACATAGTAACCCTCTTTCCTATAGAGAACAAAATTATCTTTTCAAAAGTAAAGACAACAGAAACGTTAAAAAAGGTTCAGAAAACTTTTCTTTTTTTGTCACAAGGTTTATAATAAAACTCGTTAACTGTATGGTTGTAATGGCTTGGCTTTCAATAATATCGGGGGAAGGAAATGAGTGAGGATTATTTCAAGAGCTATAAGATGTTCAAATTTGTTCAGCTTGCACTTCTTGTGATTTTCGCGATCTGTTTTTTTCTGTTCATTTTTCTGGATGAAAGTCTTCGGGTAAGTGTTTTTTCAAACAAGGTACTTTTAACAATATGCGTTTTTTTATGGGCATTTATGCTGTACAGCGTAGCGTGCATCATAATGGACTTCAGACTCCTTGAAGGACATATTGTTCATGACCATGTTCTTAAGAGAGCTGTATATGTTGATACGCTTACGGGAATCCCTAACAGGTTCTCCTGTGACCAGATATTTGAAAAATATGAGAGCGGGACGGATATCTCAAAGCTGGGATGCGCACTTATTGTTATTGATAATCTTGATGAGATCAACAGGGAGCATGGGAGATCAAGCGGTAACGTAGCACTCAAGGAATTTTCCTCCGTAGTTGAGAGAGTGAGTGCATATTACGGTTTTGTAGGCAGAAATAACGGAAATGAGTTCCTGGTTGTTATCGATAACTGTACCGGTGATAAGATGGACAGGTTTATGGGGGAACTTCAAAAAGAGATAGATATATACAACAAGACTTCAGGTGGATATGCTATCCGGATCAAACAGTCCAAAGTGCTTAACGAAGTGCTTGGCTTAGATGATTTTCGGGAACTTGTGGCTAAGTTGTACGGGATTGCCAAGGTGTAATAATGGCTGATTTTAACCATGCCTATATAGGGCGTTTGGTGCAAAAATCGCAAAGAGGCGACAGTGATGCTTTTGCCGAACTGTACGCTATAACATATCAGCACACATACAACTATGCGGCACATTATTTAAGAGATCCCAATCTGGCACAGGATGCCTTGCAGGAGACATACATCCTTGCCTTGAGAAATATCGGAGGGATCAAAGAGCCGGCATTGTTTGTGGCGTGGCTTAACCAGATATGTTTCCGGGTGTGCTACGATATGGAGCGCAAAAACCGGCAGGAATACGGAGAAAACAATCCCGAACTGCTGGAACTGATAAGCGATGATTACATTGATCACAATCCGGAAGATAAAACCGAAACAACGGATGAGACATCGAGACTGAAGGATGCAGTCATGTCCCTTCCCTTCAATGAGCAGCAGGTAGTCGTTATGCGGTACTACAACGACATGAAGCTCGAAGACATTGCATCGGCACTGGGGTGTTCGAGAAGCAGCGTCAAGAGATACCTGATAACAGCCAGAGAGAGGCTCAAAAAAATGCTCAGAAAGGAGGGCGAAGATGTTTAGAAGAAATAAAATATACAGTATAAACAGAAAAGCAGCGAATGAAGCACTTCAGAATGTCTTCGCCGCGTGTGAACAGACTCCCAATACGCAGTCGCTGGACGTGCTGCTTTTCAAGAATATAGCAAATACAACACTCGTTAAGACAGGGAAGTGGTTGTCTGTTTCTTTGTTTGCTCTTGTCCTCATGAGCCCGTTGGTCTTTTACTTAGCCGGCAGACAGGAGAGCGGCAGAATCGGCAGAGGGGACATAACGGTTACTGAACATCATATTGATGCAGATGACCAATGCTTCGTTATGACGCTTAGCGGAAGCAATATAGACTACGAGGGGATATACGCCAAAAAGGAAGACGGATCGGTAATATATCCTGTTTCAACCGACCCTGACGGAACGGTAAAGTTTCATTTTGAAAGCGGTACTCTGAATATTTATATTCCCGATACGGAGGGTGGAATTGTCCAGGCAGTTTTATCCAAATAGAATACTTGCTCTGATGTGTGCGGTTATTATGGCAATAACACTATGCGCATGTAATGACGGGCCGGAAGAGACAGAAGTTGAGATATCAAAGGTCGGATCAACGCAGAACAGGAGTAATGAGCCAAAGTGCCTGACTCCCGTAGCCGGAGGTAAAGAGATTCTTGGCGGAGGTGAACTTACGGTAGATGCGTCGAACTCCGACGAAGGATATCTGTATGTCAGTAATACGGGAGAAGTTGATGATGTTAAGATACAGTTATCCTGTGATGATAGTGTGACTTATACATATATCATTCCCGACGGTGATTCGGTAATACCCCTGTCCCTTGGTGACGGGACATATTCTGTAATAGCATATGAGGGAATGGGAGAAGAAGGTATGTATGCAACGAAATTTGCGGAAGATATCGACGTTGTAATGCCTGATCCCTATCTGCCTTTTCTGTATCCCAACTGTTATGTACAGTTTGATATTAATTCCGATGTAGTTGCCCTCGGCAAAGATCTTGCGGAAGGGAAGGCAACCGACATAGAAGTTATTGCCGCGGTATATGATTACGTAATCAAGAACATAACCTATGATCACGAAAGAGCCGCAACGGTTAAACCGAATTATGTTCCGAGCGTCGATCAGGTGCTTAAAGAGAAAAAGGGTATATGTTTTGATTATGCCGCACTTATGGCAGCAATGTTAAGGAGCCAGAGAATTCCGACAAAATTGGAGTTCGGATATGCGGGTGATGCATATCATGCATGGGTTACAACGTACATAGAAGACGAAGGCTGGATAAACGGAATAATAGAATTTGACGGTGTGGACTGGACACTTATGGACCCCACATTTGCAGCAAATGCCGGAACCAAAAAGATAAAAAGCTTTATAGGCGACGGAAATAACTATACCACTAAGTATACTTATTAGATGCTGATAGGAGGGACCCACGGAAGTGGGAGGAACCTGTCTGCACGTGGAGCCCCTATCGCCGAAAGGCGATTCAAATGGGCGACACACATTAAAGATTTGGAGGAAAAAATGAGCGACAAGAAAAAGCTTCTCAACAATCAGGAACTGTCTATGTTCTGTGATCAGATAGCGATGATACTGAATGCGGGAATCTCTCCGATGGAAGGAATCTCGATCATGCTTGAAGATGCCACAACGGAAGAAGGACGACAGATCCTGCAGGCAATTCTTGACAAGTGTAACGAGGGAGATACATTTCATCATTCGGTTGAAGCTTCGCATGTTTTCCCAAAGTATGCTCTTGATATGATAGAGATCGGCGAACAGTCAGGTAAGCTTGAGGAAGTAATGAAAGCGCTGGCATTCCACTATAACAGAGAGGAAAATGTTGCAAGGGGCATCAAGAGTGCGGTTACATACCCTATGATGATCGTGGGAATGATGCTTATAGTTATTCTTGTGCTTGTTATCAAGGTTCTTCCGATCTTCAACGATGTATTCAAACAGCTTGGAACGGAAATGACCGGATTCTCAAAGGGAATGCTTAACTTCGGAACGGTTGTCAGCAAATATGCGCTTGTAATAGTCATAGTTGCTGCAGTGCTTATAGTTGCGGTATTTGTGCTTACCAAGACAGCGGCCGGAAGAGCAAAGCTTCGCGGGTTCCTCTCGAAGTTTGTTGCAACAAGAGGATTGTACGATAAGATCGCTGCGGGAAGGTTTGCATCGGGTATGGCACTTACAATGAGTGCCGGACTTGATACCGATGAGAGTCTTGCCATGGTATCCAATCTTGTGGACAACAGCGATATGATCGAGAAGATCAATAAGAGCAAGGAACTTATGGCTGAGGGAAAATCATTTGCTGATGCTTTGAGTCTGTCGGGTATATTCTCCAATATGTATTCAAGAATGATATCGGTTGGATTCAGGACGGGATCGGTCGACAAGGTTCTTGAAAAGATAGCAGTCGGATATGATGAGGAAGTTGACGAGAAAATGTCGAATCTCATATCGGTTCTCGAGCCGACACTTGTTATTATCCTGTCGGTTGTTGTGTGTCTTATCCTTTTGTCAGTAATGTTACCTCTTATGGGAGTTATGGGTAGTATAGGATGAACAACAGATTTAACAGACCCGGATTAAAAAAACGAATAATAGAGTCCATGAATTTTTCCGTATTCTTTTTCGTGATCATCATCGCCGTATTTCTGATGGGTATATCTTTTATTGCATCCACATCATCCAAAGATCAGAAGCAGGTGCTGACGGACGCCGTAAATAAGGATATCATTCATTGCTATGCGGTTGAGGGTTACTATCCCCCGAGTCTTGCTTATATAGAAGACCATTACGGACTGACATACGACAAGTCAAGATATCTGGTTGACTATGTTCCGGTAGGTGACAACATAATGCCTTCGGTAACTATTGTGGAGATACACGGGAAATGAATTTTGCCAAAAGAAACAAATCAATAGTGGATTTTCTGTTTATTCTCGCTCTGTTTGGTGCATTTGCCATAACAGCTCTGTTTGTTGTACTTTTCGGGGCAAGGATATATGAGAGCACCGTGGATAACATGAACAGCAATTACGAAAAGCGTACTGCCATGTCATATGTTACCGAGAAGATCAGATCCCACGATTACACGGACGGTGTTGAGATTGATGAAACAGGGTCTACACTCAAGCTCTACCAGAACGCCGGTGACAAAAAATATGTAACCTATCTGTTTGCAGACGACGGATATTTAAAGGAGTTTACGACAGATGAGGATTATGATTTTGATTATAAGGCCGGAACCCGGATACTGGCGGTAAATGATTTTTCGGTGGAGAAGGAAAATGATTCGTTGTACCGGTTTAATATCACGGATACAAACGGAGAGAAGACGGAATTCTTTGTAACGCTATACAGTGATACAGACGGAATCTGATGTGATAACCTCAAAGGAAAAGGATGAATAAATATCTCAAATCCAAAACATCACTGTTCCTTATGGAACTGATCATAACGATACTTCTGTTTGCGGCTTGCGGTGCTGTATGTGTGAAGCTGTTTGTTACGTCCTATGTGATGACGAAAGAGACGGTAGAACTTAACGAGGCGGTTTCCGTAGCGCAGGGCTTTGCAGAGGTTATGCGTGGAACGAACGGCGATATCGATTCCGTTTTGATGCACTATCCGGATGCGGTACGTGGTGACGGAGGTTTCTTCGAGGTGTTCTATGATGAGGAATTCGAGCCCTGCGGATACTCGGATGCGGTGTATGTTTCGGATGTTACGATGAAGCCTAACGGGGCTATACAGAACATGGAAGTGCGTATCGTAAGGCTTTCGGATTACAGGGACATTTATACACTTAATGTCACAAAATACATGAACAATACAAAGGGGTAGGGGATGGACAGAAAGCATTCCGGAGGAATAAATATCGGAACAAGTTCTATACTTGTAACATTTGTGCTGCTGGCGCTTGTTACCTTTGCGGCCCTTTCGTATATGTCGGCAAGGTCGGATTATGTTCTGTCCAAGGAAGCCGCCGACAGAACAGCCAGTTATTATGATGCAAACAGAATGGCAGAGATATATCTTGCTAACATAGAGGCTCTTTTGTCAAAACATAACAGCCGGTGTGACACCGAAAAGGATTATATAGACGGTGTAGATGAGCTCTTCGCCGATAACGAAAAGATNNGAGGTAAGTGACGGTGAGGACGGCTCCAAGAAACTGTCGTATATGATCGCCGTGACGAACGGACAGAATCTGAATGTAGTACTCACGGTACATTATCCGGATGTTGGTGATGACAGTCTGTTTAAGATAGATACATGGACTACGAGTGTCAACCGGGAGTGGCTTGATAGTGTTAAGGATGGTCCCGAAGGTGAGTCGGGAACGAAGCTGTTGTTTTAGAGCTTATCAAAGTCAGTTAGCGGATCGGCTCTTATATATTAGCTAAGGAGAATAATTATGGCTGTAGAAGAAACCCTGGCAAAAATCACACAGGATGGAGCATCGGATATTTTTATAGTAGCCGGTCTTCCTCTTTCATATAAGAGAAAAGGAGTTTTCGTTGAAGAAAGCAGCGAGAAGCTTATGCCTGCGGATACCGCGGTCCTTATCACGGAGATTTACGAACTTGCAGGCGGAAGGGATATATCCCGTCTTCAGAGAACCGGTGATGATGATTTTTCCTTTGCGATAAAGGGTGTTGCAAGGTTCCGTATAAATGCATACAAGCAGAGAGGTTCGCTCTCGGCCGTTATCCGTGTTATTACTTTCAGGATACCCGATCCGACAGAGAGAAATATTCCTGCGAATGTAATCGAGTTTGCCGACAGAAAGAAAGGCATGGTTCTTGTTACGGGACCCGCCGGAAGCGGAAAATCAACTACGCTCGCCTGCATGATAGACCATATCAACTCAACAAGGCATTCCCATATAATTACCCTTGAGGATCCTCTTGAGTATCTTCATATGCATAAGATGAGTATTGTAAGCCAACGTGAGGTTGTTACCGATACGGAAAGTTATCTTACCGCCCTTCGTGCATCACTTCGTCAGAGCCCGGATGTAATACTTCTGGGAGAGATGCGTGATTATGAGACGATGAATGTCGCAATGACGGCAGCAGAGACCGGTCATCTGATTTTATCCACGCTTCACACCATCGGAGCTTCCAATACAATAGACCGTATAATCGATGCCTTTCCGCCCAACCAGCAGCATCAGATCGCATTACAGCTTTCAATGGTACTTCAGGCGGTTGTATCCCAGCAGCTTGTTCCGTCAACGGACGGCGGACTCGTTCCGGCATTTGAGATAATGACACTTACTCCCGCTATCAGAAACATGATCAGGGAGTCCAAGGTCCATCAGATCGACGGAATGATCTATGCGTCCGCAGCTGATGACATGATCGCTATGGACACAAGTCTTCTTAATTTATATAAGGATGGAAAGATTACGGATAAGACCGCGCTTACCTATGCGACCAATGCCGAATTGCTCCAGAAGAAAATAAGCCTTCTGAACAAGTAGTATTTCAGGCGTATTTCGCGTAAAAAAGTCCTTGACATCCCCTAGATTACTAATTATAATTTTTTAGCGTGCACGAAAATGCACTTATTTTCGTGTGCCTTATTGCAGATTATAAGAAGGAGGTGGAAAGAATGCCAACATTTAACCAGTTAGTCAGAAAGGGTAGACAGACTTCAGTTAAGAAGTCAACCGCACCTGCGCTCGGTAAGGGATTTAACTCTCTTCACAAGAAGCCTATTGATACAGCTTCGCCGCAGAAGCGTGGCGTGTGCACTGCTGTTAAGACAGCTACCCCCAAAAAGCCTAACTCGGCTCTTCGTAAGATCGCCAGAGTGCGTCTTTCAAACGGAATCGAAGTTACAAGCTACATTCCCGGAGAAGGTCACAATCTTCAGGAGCACAGCGTTGTTCTTGTAAGAGGCGGAAGAGTAAAGGACTTACCCGGTACAAGATATCATGTTATCCGTGGTACGCTGGATACGGCGGGTGTTGCAAACAGAAATCAGGCCCGTTCAAAGTATGGCGCAAAGCGTCCTAAGAAGTAAGGTGGGCTACCACAGGAACTGTTGAGTGTTGGAATTTGGATCACCAGCGCGAGACACAGAAGTTTCTAATGTGAGTACCTAAGATCTAACAATTATAGTTAAGGAGGGAAGAATCGTGCCACGTAAAGGACATATTCAGAAGAGAGATGTACTGGCAGATCCCGTTTACAACAGCAAAGTCGTTACAAAGCTGATCAACAACATCATGCTTGACGGCAAGAAGGGCGTAGCCCAGAAGATTGTTTACGGAGCATTCGAGTCAGTAGAGGAGAAGGTTGGAAAGCCTGCTCTTGAAGTTTTTGAAGAGGCAATGAACAATATCATGCCTGCTCTCGAAGTTAAGGCCAGACGTATCGGTGGTGCTACCTATCAGGTACCTATCGAAGTTCGCCCCGATCGTCGTCAGGCTCTTGCTCTTCGCTGGATGACAATGTTTTCTCGTAAGAGAGGCGAGAAGACCATGGAAGAGCGTCTTGCGGGAGAGATAATGGATGCAGCCAACAACACAGGCGCATCTGTTAAGAGAAAAGAAGATATGCACAAGATGGCAGAAGCAAACAGAGCTTTTGCGCATTACAGATTCTAGTAGGAGGAGAAAGTCTTGGCTGGAAGAGATTATCCATTGGAGAGAACCAGGAATATCGGTATCATGGCTCATATCGATGCGGGTAAGACCACAACGACAGAGCGTATACTGTATTACACCGGTATCAATCATAAGATTGGTGAGACTCATGACGGTACTGCTACCATGGACTGGATGGAGCAGGAACAGGAAAGAGGTATCACCATTACTTCTGCAGCTACAACGTGTCACTGGACATTGCAGGATCACTGCAAGCCCAAGGCAGGTGCGCTCGAGCATCGTATCAATATCATCGATACCCCGGGTCACGTTGACTTTACAGTCGAAGTTGAGAGATCACTTCGTGTCCTCGACGGAGCTGTTGGTGTATTCTGTGCTAAGGGCGGTGTTGAACCTCAGTCTGAGAATGTATGGCGTCAGGCGGATACATACAATGTACCCCGTATGGCCTTCATTAATAAGATGGACATTCTCGGTGCTGATTTTTACGCAGCTGTAGATCAGATAAGAAATCGTTTGGGTAAGAACGCTATCGTTATCCAGTTACCTATAGGAAAGGAAGACGAGTTCAAAGGGATCATCGATCTTTTTGAGATGAAGGCGTATATCTACAACGATGATAAGGGCGAGGATATTTCTATCCTGGATATCCCCGAAGATATGAAGGATGAAGCAGAAATGTATCATGAAGAGCTGGTTGAGAAGTGTGCTGAGCTTGATGATGATACAATGATGGCTTATCTTGAGGACCCCGACAGTGTTACGGTAGATGACTTAAAGAAGGCACTTCGTAAAGGTACATGTGAATGTACGGCAGTTCCGGTTTGCTGCGGAACGGCTTACAGAAACAAAGGTATACAGAAGCTTCTTGATGCTGTCATCGAGTATATGCCGTCACCTCTTGACATACCCGCAATAAAGGGTGTTGATCTTGAAGGTAACGAGACCGAGAGACATTCCTCAGATGAGGAGCCCTTCTCGGCACTTGCGTTCAAAATCATGTCAGACCCGTTTGTTGGAAAGCTTGCATTCTTCAGAGTATATTCAGGTACAATGAACTCAGGTTCATATGTACTTAATGCAACAAAAGGTAAGAAAGAACGTGTGGGACGTATCCTGCAGATGCATGCAAACAAGAGAGAGGAACTTGAAAAGGTTTACTCCGGTGATATTGCAGCAGCAGTAGGATTCAAGCTTACAACAACAGGTGATACGATCTGTGATGAGCAGCATCCCGTTATATTGGAGTCTATGGAGTTCCCGGAGCCTGTTATCGAGCTTGCTATCGAGCCCAAGACGAAGGCAGGACAGGGAAAACTCGGCGAATCACTTGCAAAGCTTGCTGAGGAAGATCCTACATTCCGTGCACATACCGATCCGGAAACAGGTCAGACGATCATCGCCGGTATGGGTGAGCTTCACCTTGAGATCATCGTAGACAGACTTCTCCGTGAGTTTAAGGTAGAGGCAAACGTAGGTGCACCTCAGGTTGCATACAAGGAAGCAATCACCAAGGCTGTTGATATAGAAAGCAAATATGCAAAGCAGTCGGGTGGACGCGGACAGTACGGTCATTGTAAGGTACGTTTCGAGCCCATGGATGCCAACGGAGAAGAGCTGTTCAAGTTTGATTCCGAGGTTGTCGGCGGCGCTATTCCCAAGGAATATATTCCCGCTGTCGGTGAAGGTATCGAAGAGGCAACAAAGGCAGGACTCCTCGGAGGATTCCCTGTTGTGGGCGTACATGCAACGGTTTACGACGGTTCATATCATGAAGTCGACTCATCCGAAATGGCATTCCACATTGCCGGTTCTATGGCATTCAAGGAAGCTATGCAGAAGGGTAATGCTGTTCTTCTTGAGCCTATCATGAAGGTTGAGGTAACAATGCCCGAGGAGTACATGGGCGACGTTATCGGCGATATCAATGCGCGCCGCGGACGTATAGAAGGTATGGATGATGTCGGAAACGGCAAGATCGTTCGTGGGTTCGTTCCTCTTTCCGAGATGTTCGGATATGCAACAGACCTTCGTTCCAAGACTCAGGGCCGTGGTAACTACTCAATGTTCTTCGAGAAGTACGAGCAGGTTCCCAAGTCGGTTCAGGAAAAAGTTCTTGCCGCCAAGAAGGCTTAAAACCAAAAATGCCTTGATATTAGCGGAAAAATGAAATATAATCTTTGTTATCGAGCGTAGAGCTCATGAGAAGAGAAGAGAGTTTAATCTAAGGAGGATTAATCAAAATGGCAAAAGAGAAATTTGACAGAAGTAAACCCCATTGTAATATCGGTACCATCGGCCACGTTGACCATGGTAAAACAACTCTTACAGCTGCAATCACAAAGGTTCTTGCTGAGAGAGTTGCAGGTAACGTTAAAGTAGATTTCGAAAACATCGATAAGGCTCCCGAAG
>DEEW01000023.1:0-218 GCA_002350465.1 Lachnospiraceae bacterium UBA2868 | reverse complement strand
GATGGTGCTATCCTCGTTGTTGCAGCTACAGACGGTGTTATGGCTCAGACCAAGGAGCATATCCTCCTGTCCCGTCAGGTTGGTGTTCCTTACATCGTTGTTTTCCTTAACAAGTGTGATATGGTAGACGATCCCGAACTTATCGAGCTCGTTGAAATGGAAGTTACAGAGCAGCTTGAAGAGTACGGATTCAAGGATTGCCCTATCATCAAGGGTTC
>DEEW01000055.1:5986-6164 GCA_002350465.1 Lachnospiraceae bacterium UBA2868 | reverse complement strand
ATATTTGTATATGGGCATTGGGGAAGGCTTCGCGAATCCTCTGTCTGACGTAGTCCGCATCTTCAAGACAATCCGCGTGATTAATAAGTATGTCTTCCTGCTGCGAAACGTCCAATTCCTTAAGCACCGCATCTACAATTGTATTAAGGGCTGCTTTTCTGCCTCTGACCTTATTGGC
>DEEW01000055.1:1556-5791 GCA_002350465.1 Lachnospiraceae bacterium UBA2868 | reverse complement strand
TTCCATGGATTCACCGGCTTCGTACAGCTTAACCACTTTCTGAACAAGAAGGCCCAGACCTCCGCTGATACAACGTGTATCAACACTTATGATCCTGCCGTCCGGATAATCATTTGCAAGATCCTCGATCGCCTCCTCGCAATACTTATATGAAGACGACATCTGTCTGGACATATCAAGAAAAACTATAGGCTTAACGCCCTTATTCTTATAAATACTTTCAAAAAATTCCTTGTATGTGTACATATTGATTGCAGACGTTGACAAAAGCTTTCCGTCGCGCATCTTTTTATATACATCTATCCTTGTCTCCTCACGGCAGTCATCCTCATAACTGATCTCGTCCATAACATACGAATAACTGATAAACGGAATATCGTGCTTATCAAGGTATTCCCTTGTCAGATCACAAGTTGATGCCGTTGCGATAATATAATCCTGTTCCATTTTACTTACTCCTCTTTTTGTTTACCTTACGTCTCCTTCTCTTATGGAGACCGTTTTCTTCGCGGTATTTATTGATTTCTTCGAATATAGTATTATAATCGCGTTCAAAAAGCAACTCGCATATTTCGCTCTGAAGCGCATCCTCCGGGATAATCCCGCTCTCGACTCGTGTAGCTATCTTGTCGACTACAAAGGATCTGCTGCTTGTTTTGTATGCCGGCATTTCAAACTTCTGCTGGATCTTCACAAGTTCCGGCCGCCATAGAAATTCAAGCTTCTTTCTGAATGTAACTTCCGTATTTGCAGACGGCTCCCTCAGTACGTAAAAATCAATAGCATCACCTTCGTACTCTACGGTTAAAACTCCCCAGTGTTCGGGTACATGTTCCCGGATATGCATCGCATGTGACGTTCCTACAACAACGATATTAAAATCATAGTATTTATCATAGTCCTCTACTTGTTTGGCAAGTCTTGCATAAGTGTCGGCATCGCTTTTGATCTCAATACCGACGATTGCCCCTTCCGTGACCATTACAACATCCGCGCGTGATCTTCCTATATTTTTCTCTTCAAGTATACGGACCTTGCCGTATTTCTCCTCCAGAAAGAAAAAGAGAGGTTCCCTTATGTCCTTATCCTTAAGCATATGCTTTTCTGCAACTCCCTCAAAAAAACTCTACCTGCATCATATGATGCAGGTAAAGTCAAATCATCTAATTCAATTCCGGTCCGGTCATTATCAGAACTTGAAGAACTCTATTGCAGCGCTCATGTCCTCATTGATATTACGCATCTCGGCTGTGGAATTCTGTGTATCCGAACATGCATCCGTAACTGTCTGACACGATGCAGCAACCTCTTCGGCGGAAGCGCCGAGCTCTTCGGAGATAGCCCCAAGCTCCGTAGTCGAATTCGAGAGATCAACCTTGATCTGATCAAGCTGGGCTGCCATCTCGCGGATACGTTCGATCTCACTGATGGATGCCTCAACCGACTCGGACAAAACGTTGAACTTGTCCTGGGCATTTTCAATATCTGTCTGTTCTTTGTTGACAACATCCGATACTCTGTTGGAAATATCAACCATTCCGTTTGACAGAACAATGACATTTTCAATGATCTGCTTGATCTCCTTGGCTGACTCTGCCGAAGAATCGGCAAGTGTTCTGATCTCATCGGCAACAACCGCGAATCCGCGTCCTGCTTCTCCGGCTCTGGCTGCCTCAATGGAAGCATTGAGCGAGAGGAGGTTTGTCTGTGCCGCAATGGACTCGATAGCCTGAACCGCTGTTCCGATACCGGAAATGGCTGTGTTGGTCTCCGTGATTTTATCACTGATATCACGCATAGCCTGTACGGATTCGTTTGCACCGGAGTACACCGAATTCATACAATCTGTAGCTTCATTATTCGCATTCTTGATCGTCTGTGATGCCTCGTGAAGTCTCTGAACATTATCATTGAGCAGTTCAATGTCATTTCCGAGATCTGCTGCCTTTTCAGCCATGGTCTGGGCATTCTGTGCGACTGACTGCGAAGTTGCGGCAACTTCATTGATAGCCGTATTGATCTGTGATACTGACTCAACGTTATTGCCTGTCATACCGTCAACACTGATGATGGCGTTGTTAAGCACGTTGGCCGAATCCTTAACCGATTTCATTGATGTTGAAAGCGCATCCTTAAGAGTACGGAATGCTTTTATAATACTTACGGTCTCTTTGATATGACTCTTGGCATTGCATTCCGCAGTAACGTCACCTGTGGACAGCTTGTCAAGTGATTCGGAAATCTTAACAAGAGGAACTGAGATCACTCTCTCTATCATAAGTGCCAATACCGTGAACAAAATGACGCAAACCAGGCAGATAATAACTGCGTAATTCCTGATCTTGCCCAGTACTGATAACGCATCATTTTCATCGGCTGTAAGCACTGCGATATAGTAATCGTTATCTCCCACATAATAACCCGCGAACTTATTTGCTCCCTTATAATCATAGATAACACTGCCGGGCTCGGGATGCTCTCCTGCCGCAAGTCTTGCAACAAGTCCCTTAACAGCCTCATTTTCTACGGGATTACCTATCTTGGACTCATCAGGGTGATAAAGCATAGTGCCTTCCTTATCAACAAAATAAATATATGCGCTGTCAAGTCCAAGTCCACTTACATCCGACAACTGCTCAGCGATACTCTTTACGTAAAATCCGCATCCGGCAAATCCCATAGGTTCTCCGTCCACAATAACCGGTGTGTACATCGACATGATTATCTGTCCCGATACAGGGCTGGTCATTACACCGGTATTAAATACCCCGTCGGAAGCTGAAAGCATGGATTCCTGAAGTTTGGCAAGGCTGTCACCTTCCCTTAACACCATTCCAACCGCTCCTGCATTGGGATGTGCGATAACTCTTGAATTCCAGTCCGCAAGATAAATACCTTCCCAGCCGTTAAGCTTGCTGAAATAGTCCGCTGTAAAATCCTGGGCTTTCTTGTGCAGAACAGCATTATCAGGATCTTTTACAGCCTCCTGGATGATGGGCGCCGCCGTGTATGCCTTGAGGATCGCTCTGTTCGTATCTGCCATTGAATCGAACAAATTACCTACTCCCTCTATTACCTGAACAAGCGAATTATGGGTGTAGGTTGTCATCTCTTTTGCGCTCTGTTTGTAAAGCACAATACTGATAACCAATGATGATACAATCAGAGGTAAAAGCGCGAACAGAATAAGCGTAATCCGCATATTCAGTTTGCTTTCCCCCGACTTTTTCTTTGTTTGAACTTTTTTTGTTGCCATATTGCTATCTCCCTTGTGTAAAATATTGAAAAAGCTGAGCATATTATACTCTTATTTGTGCAAAAACACAAGGTTGATATTTTCTCTTACTAGCTTGACAAAGTCAATATTCATTACGCCGGCAGTATATACATAAACGCTTATGAGTATTGCCACCACAGCTAGTACAATTCCGATTATTATCTCTGTCTTCCCAAGTTTCCTAAGAGGTTTCTTCTTGATAAGAAGCCTTAACACTCCCAGAATAATCCCCAGTGCCGCAGGGGCTGCGCCGACTAATACCGGGGACATTACCAGTCCTACCGCACCCAATACCAGAACGACTATTTCCATTTCATCCTCCAAATACAGGTCATTAGTTTATCAGGTTTGTCAGGGTTTCATACAGCGCATCGGGCTCTACCGGTTTGGACAGATGTGCATTCAGTCCCGCCTGCAGACTCCTCTGTACGTCCTCATCAAACGCATTTGCTGTAAGCGCAATGATCGGTATTCGTTCCGAATCCTCTCTGTTCATACTCCTGATCACCTTTGTTGCTTCCAGGCCGTCCATTTCCGGCATACGCATATCCATCAGTATAGCATCATAATACCCGGGCTCATGATTTTCGAACATCTCAACTGCCAGCTTTCCGTTCTCGGCATGGTCAACGGCAATCTCTCTCATGGATAATACCATTATCATGATCTCTGCATTTATGGCTACGTCCTCTGCAAGTAAAACTCTCCTCCCTGCTAAGCTTATCTCTTTATCTTCTTCGCTGTGATTTTTATTCTTGAATGCTGTCTTGAATTCGTCAAGCACACTTGAAGCAAGCAGGGGCTTTGCAACGAAGGAATCGATACCCGCTTTTTTTGCCTCATCGGTAACATCATCCCAGTTAAATGAAGTCAGGAATATAATGGCAGATTCTGCCCCGACTATCTGACGTATCTGTCTCGTAGTTTCTATACCATCCATCTCCGGCATTTTCCAGTC
>DEEW01000055.1:0-1381 GCA_002350465.1 Lachnospiraceae bacterium UBA2868 | reverse complement strand
ATTACGAGAACGCTCATTTCATGCGGAGATATATCCAAAGAGGACGTATCCGAATCCTTTCTGTCGGAGTCCTTCAGGGGAATAGTAACCGTAAACGTTGTGCCGACACCCTTTTCGCTTTCGACCTCTATTGTACCGTTCATAAGTTCCACGAGATTCTTGGTTATTGGCATTCCAAGTCCGGTACTTCCGTAGCGGCTGGTCGAAGATGAATCTTCCTGGGTAAACGCCTCGAAAATCCTTGGAAGGTACTCTTTACTCATACCTATACCGGTATCTCTGACCATAAACTTAAGAGTCGAATTCCCTTCATATTCCGCCTGCTTTTCCACCCGGAGTATCACTCTTCCGCCGGCGGGCGTAAACTTAACCGAGTTGCCCAGAATATTGATCAGAACCTGTTTGAGCTTCATGTTATCACCTATGTAATAGTCCAAAAGCCCTGCTCCCTGCTCGTAGTCAAAGTTCAACCCCTTATTGTGGCACTGACCGCCAATTATGGCAGTGACCTGATCCATCATTCTTGAAAAAGAAAACTCTTCACTGTTTATGACCATTCGCCCGGATTCTATTCTGGACATGTCAAGTATATCGTTTATAATACCCAGAAGATGGTGAGCAGATGTGCCTATCTTCTCAAGATAGTCTTTGGTTCTGTCAGATATGTCAATGTCACTGAGTGCTATATTATCAAGTCCGATGATGGCGTTCATGGGAGTTCTGATTTCGTGACTCATATTGGACAAAAAAGCCGTCTTGGCGCGATTTGCCTGCTCGGCAGCTTCAAGAGCATCGCTGAGTGTCCTGTTTTGAGCCAGGCTCTTCCTTGTCTCTTCATCAACGTCGGCAAAGCATGCACTAACTGCATGTACTATATGATCATCACGGCTTTCCGGGTGACGGACTCCCGCAAACCTTATCATCTCATACGAACACGCTCCATCCCGATCCACCATATACCTGAATGAAATGACCCTGTTTTCCCTGAGCCCCTCACGAATACTATCCGGCTCTATGAATCTAAGAAATTCTTCCCTGTAATCATCCGTGATGTTTTTTTGTGCATATGAAATGAATTTTTGTGAAAATACAAATCTTTCCCCGGGAGCAAGTGCGTCTTCAATGTCAGGATGTGACTGGTAACATACTCCCTCATCGGTATCAAGTACCACATAATAAACACTTTTAAAATCAGATGCGAGTGCGGTAATCAGCTTGTCCTGTTCGGCATTCTGCTTCTTATCCTCAATGATCTTCTCCTGAAGACTCAGCCTTTCTTCAAGCTCCTTCCGCCTGGTTTCACTTTCCTTCATCTGAATTCGTACTTCATCATCAACATCCTTGAATCCGAACACAATACCCATTTTGCCTCCGGGCATAT
>DEEW01000077.1:10323-13921 GCA_002350465.1 Lachnospiraceae bacterium UBA2868 | reverse complement strand
TATGCAGCCGGCGAATTAAAGCATGGCACCATATCGCTTATTGAAGACGGAACTCTTGTAATAGGGACACTTACCCAGACTGATCTCTACGAAAAGACCCTTTCCAACATGATGGAGTGTAAGAGCCGTGGAGCGTATCTTATGGGAATTACCGCATACGGAAAATATGATGTGGAGGATTCCGTCAACTTTACGGTTTATGTTCCGACGGTGGATGAACACTTTATCGGAAGTCTGGCGATCATACCGCTCCAGCTTCTCGGCTATTATCTGAGTGTTGCAAAAGGCCTTGATGTTGATAAACCCCGCAACCTTGCAAAGAGTGTTACCGTGGAGTAAAATAGATGAATGCCGTGACTTGCAGTAAATCTTAGGAGGTAAATACGATGCAGGAATATGCACCTGTTAAACAGGGAAAGGTAAGAGAAATATATGATGTAGGAGACAATCTTGTAATTGTTGCAACCGACAGGATCAGCTGCTTTGATGTTATTCTGGACAATGAGATAACAAACAAGGGAAAAGTTCTTACCCAGATGTCGGAGTTCTGGTTTGACTTTACGAAGGATATTGTTCCGAACCATATGATCTCCACCAATACCGCCGACATGCCGGAGTTTTTCAGGAATGAAAAGTTTGAAGGCAGAAGTATGCTTGTCAGAAAGCTTAAAATGCTTCCGGTGGAATGCATTGTAAGAGGATACATTACAGGCACCGCATGGAAAGAATATGTGAAATCCCAGACTGTTTGTAAAACGCCGGTAGTTGCCGGACTTGTGGAGTCGCAAAAGTTCCCCGAGGCAATCTTCACTCCTTCCACAAAGGCTGAGATCGGAGACCATGATGAGAATGTTTCGTACGATGAATGCATTGATTATCTTGAGACGAGATTTCCGGGTAAAGGAAGGGAATATGCTTCGAAGATCAGAGACTACTCGCTTGCCATATATAATAAGTGCGCAGACTATGCAAGGGGACGTGGTATAATAATTGCCGATACGAAGTTTGAATTCGGCCTGGATGAGGACGGAAATATCGTACTGGCTGACGAGGTATTAACACCCGATTCGTCAAGATTCTGGCCGGCAGATAAATATGAGAGCGGAAGAAGTCAGGAATCTTTTGACAAGCAGTATGCAAGAGACTGGCTGACAAATAATAAGGATCATTCGTGGCGCCTTCCGGAAGATGTTACAAAGGTTACTATAGACAAGTATATCAGCGGATTCAAAATGCTTACAGGCAGAGAACTTCGGTAATTCACAACTTTGCCCGTTTATGAGGTTTAACTTATGCAGACTGACACATATATAAGTCCTTTATCGGAGAGATATTCATCCAAGGAGATGCAGTTCATTTTTTCTCAGGACAAGAAGTTTTCCACATGGAGAAAGCTGTGGGTCGCTCTTGCTGAGACCGAAAAAGAACTCGGTCTTGAATCGGATGGTAAACCCGTTATAACCGATGAGATGATCGAAGAGATGAAGGCTCATGTTGACGATATCAATTACGATGTTGCCAAGGAGCAGGAGAAGAAAGTAAGACACGATGTAATGAGTCATGTGTACGCATATGGCATCCAGTGTCCGAAGGCGGCGGGTATTATCCACCTTGGAGCCACAAGCTGCTATGTCGGCGACAATACGGATATCATCATTATGCGAGAAGGCTTGCAGCTTGTCGGAAAAAAACTCATAAACGTAATCGGTATACTCGCTGATTTTGCCAATGAATACAAGGCTGTTCCGACCCTTGCTTTTACGCATTTTCAGCCTGCCCAGCCTACAACGGTGGGAAAGAGGGCTACTCTTTGGATCAACGAGTTCATGATGGATCTTGAAGATCTGGAATACGTTTCCGGCTCTCTTAAGCTTCTCGGATGCAAGGGAACAACGGGAACCCAGGCATCGTTTAAGGAATTGTTTGATAATGATCAGGAAAAACTAGGAAAGCTCGACAGTATGATCGCGTCGAAAATGGGGTTTGATTCCTGTTATCCCGTAAGTGGTCAGACATATTCAAGGAAAGTCGACACAAGAGTATTAAATGTTCTCGCAGGTATAGCTGCAAGCGCTCACAAGATGTCAAATGACATACGACTGCTCCAGCATCTCAAGGAGGTGGAGGAGCCTTTTGAAAAGAGTCAGATTGGGTCATCGGCTATGGCATATAAGCGTAATCCCATGAGGTCGGAGAGGATTGCTTCCCTCTCAAGATATGTTATGATAGATGCTCTTAATCCTGCCATTACATCCGCTACCCAGTGGTTTGAAAGAACCCTTGATGATTCGGCAAATAAGAGGCTTTCCGTTGCGGAAGGGTTCCTGTCCCTTGACGGGATTTTGGATCTGTGTATTAACGTTACCAACGGGCTTGTCGTAAATGAAAAGGTAATAGACAGGCACATAAGAAGCGAGCTTCCGTTTATGGCAACGGAAAACATTATGATGGATGCTGTAAAGGCAGGCGGAAACAGACAGGAGCTTCATGAGAGTATCAGAAAGCTCTCGATGGAAGCGGGAAAACACGTTAAACAGGACGGAGCCGATAACGATCTGCTTGAGCTTATTGCCGCATCGGATGATTTTGACCTGACGATGGAGCAGCTTAACGGGTATATGAATCCGGCGGATTATACCGGAAGAAGCAGGGAGCAGGTTGAAGCGTATATTAATAACGTTGTGGCTCCTGTTCTTGATAAAAACAAAGACCTTCTCGGCGTAGAAGCCGTGATCTCGGTCTGAAGGTGACACATGGATAAGAAGAAAAGAACACGTTTTATAATCATAATGCTATTTTTACTTGTACTTATACTTGTGGGAGTATTCCTGACCGGTAATAATCCGGCTGCCGAGGAACCTATCGGAGAAGTAATGAGAGATGCGGTTCTTCATGAAAATGCAAAGGTAAGGCTTTTTGGCATCCTTCCGGTTAACCCGGCACTTGTGTCAGCGTATACCGTTACAGGAATCATTTTTGTTTTCTCGCTTATTGTGAGGATATTTGTGATACCGAAATTCTCAAATACCCCCGGCAGATTCCAGCTTTTGCTGGAGCAGGCTGTGGGTATCTTTGACGGATTGGCCAAGTCTAACAGCCCCCACAGACATAAGTTTCTCGGGGCATATGTTTTTTTCGCGGGAGTCTATATTTTTATCGGGACAATGTTTGAACTGCTGGGAGTTATGGTACCGACAACCTCGGGAGGTACAATAGCGCTTCCCGCTCCGCTTGCCGATATCAACGGAGCAATATCGATGGGGGTTATTTCATACTGCGTGATACTCTCGGGAGGTATAGCAGGCAACAGGGTTAAGGGTGTGCTTAATACACTGAAGGATTTCTCGCTTCCGATCTCAATGAGCTTCAGGCTTTTCGGTGCGCTTCTTTCGGGAGCACTTGTAACCGAACTTGTTTACTATTACATAACGACAAGTTTTATTATCCCTATATTTGTTGCCGTGATGTTCACAATGCTGCATGCGCTGATCCAGGCCTATGTGCTGACTATGCTGACAGCACTTTTTTACGGAGAAGTAAGCGAGACACCCACTGATGTGAATTGATAATCCGGCACATCATCTTGGAGTTATCCGGT
>DEEW01000077.1:5823-10217 GCA_002350465.1 Lachnospiraceae bacterium UBA2868 | reverse complement strand
GCATCCCTGCAGACACCCGCTTTGAGTAGTCCAGAGTATTTCAAAATGGTGTACTAGTAAATCAATAAACAGGAGGAATAAACAAATGAACAGGATTGTAGTCAGAATTGCGGCGGCACTTATGCTTGCGCTTGCCATTGCGGCTCTTGTAAGACCACAGGCAGTGTATGCATCTGACGCGGCAGACGCAGCTGTAGTAATGTCGGATGAGGCGTCGAACATTCATAGCAAGGCATGGGCAGCCGGAATAACCATAGCAGTTGTTGCCGCAGCGGGAGCGATCTCCATGGGCTTAGTTATATTGAAATCCGTCGAAGGTATTGCCAGACAACCTGAAGCGGAAGGTAAGATACGAACAACGATGATGCTTGGTCTTGTGTTTGTGGAGACTGCCATAATTTATGCGCTGATCATGGCGATACTGATCATATTCGTATTATAGGGTGACGATAGGAGTTTGAAATGCCGTTAAATATCGATGTGCAACAGATACTGCTGCATATGTTCAATCTGGTGCTTCTCTTTGGTATTCTCTATGTCCTGCTGTATAAGCCGGTTCATGATTTTATGGCAAAGCGGGAAGAAGAATACAAGGACAGGGAGGCCAAAACCCGGGATGCTCTTTCGGAGGCCGAAAAGCTCAAGGGTGACTATGAAAAGATGATAAAGGATGCCGAGGCAGAGCTGGCTGCAAAGCGTGCCGAGTTAAGTGCGTCCGCGGAAAATGACAGGGAGAAAATCATAAGCGATGCGCATGCGCGTGCCACACAGATTGTGGATGAGGCAAGAGACAAAGCGCAAAGCGAGCATGACCGACTGATGACAAGAGCACAGTCGGAGATTGCGGAATATGTTTCAAAAGCTGCCGAAAAGATAGTGATGAAGAACGAAAGCCTGTCGGATGATTTTGACTCGTTCTTTGATAGTATGGCTCAGCAGAAGGAAGCAGATAATGGATGATAAGATGACCGCTGTATTATACAGCAGCGAGCAGCCCTCCGAAAAGGATCTGGAGCGTTTATCCGCGTTTCTTGCAGATAAATATAAAAAGCCTGTCTCTATCGGCTGGAAGAAGAGCGAGAAGACAACGGGTGGATTCCGCCTTGTTGTCGGTGGTGACGTATACGACTGGAGCGCGGAAGGTAGGTTACGCCAGCTTCAGGACGCACTTTTGAAGCTTCGGTCCGAACGTACGGACATAATCCCCCTTATCAAAGACACGCTTTCTTCATGGACGCCTTCCGTTATGGCGACGGAAATCGGTACGGTTACAACCGTGGGAGACGGAATCGCAACAGTGAGCGGGCTTGAAGATGCGTCATACGGAGAAATACTTCTGTTCACAGGCGGAGTAAGAGGAATGGCGCTGGATCTTCGGCGTGACGAGATAGCATGTATCCTCTTTGACACTGAGGAAGAGGTGTGCGAGGGAAGTACGGTAAAGCGCACGGGAAGAGTTGCGGCAGTTCCGGTTGGAGAAGGGTTCCTCGGAAGAGTAGTGGATCCTCTCGGAGTTCCAATAGACGGAGGGAATGAAATAATCGCCGACGATTACAGGCCGGTTGAGAATGAAGCCCCTGCGGTAATAGACAGACAGGCCGTAAATACCCCGCTTGAGACGGGAATCCTCGCGATAGATTCCATGTTTCCAATAGGACGCGGACAGCGTGAGCTTATTATCGGAGACCGGCAGACCGGAAAGAGTTCGATAATCACAGATACCATTATCAACCAGAAGGGTAAAGATGTAATTTGCATATATGTTGCTATAGGGCAGAAATCAAGTACGATCGCAAGGGTTGTTGATACACTTACCAAATGCGGGGCGATGGAGTACACCATTGTGGTAAACGCGTCGGCTGCAGATTCCGCACCCCTTCAGTACATAGCTCCTTATGCCGGATGTGCCATGGGCGAATATTTCATGGAAAAGGGAAAGGACGTGCTGATCGTGTACGATGATCTTACGAAGCATGCGATAGCTTACCGTTCCATAAGCCTCCTGCTCGAGAGAGCCCCCGGACGAGAGGCTTTTCCGGGTGATGTTTTCTATCTGCATTCGCGCCTGTTGGAAAGAGCGGCTCACTTGTGCGATGAAAAAGGCGGAGGTTCAATAACGGCACTCCCGGTCATCGAAACACAGGAAGAAGATGTTTCTTCATATATTCCGACAAACGTCATTTCCATTACCGACGGACAGATTTTCCTCTCCAGCGGACTGTTCAGACTAGGCCAGCGTCCTGCCATAAATGTGGGCCTTTCCGTATCCCGTGTGGGCGGGGATGCTCAGACAAAAGCTATGAAGAAAGCTGTCGGCACATTAAGACTTGACCTTGCCCAGTACAGGGAGATGGAGACTTTTTCACAGTTTTCGGGTGATATGGATGAGGCTACGAAGAAGCAGATAAGATACGGCGAAGGCCTTATGAAGATACTCAAACAAAAGCCCAAGAGCCCCAGAAGTCTCGTACAGCAGGTGTTTATGCTTGTTATAGCGACAATGGATAAGTTTGAGACGATAGAGACCGAAGATATTGATGTTAAGATTGATGAAATAGTTCACGATACGATGGCCAGATGTCAGGATATTGTTCTTAAGATCGAGAACGAAGGTACGATCTCGGATGAAGATAAGCAGAGAATACTTGATACGGTAAGAGGATTACATGAGTGATATCAGAGAGATAAAATCACGGATGAAGTCCGTATCGGATACAGCCAAGATCACAAAGGCCATGTACATGATCTCATCCAGTAAGATGAGAAAAGCCAGGGCTGAGCTGGAGCGGACAAGGCCGCATTTTGATGCGCTAAACAGTGAGATCAAGAGGATATTTCGGTCCAAAAGTCATATAGACAGTCCGTATATGTATCCTGCCGACGGCTCCCATGACCTGCCGGGAGCATATGCGTACATCGTTGTAACATCCGATAAAGGACTTGCCGGATTTTACAATCATGCAGTCATCAAGGAATTCGAGAGCCAGATGACGGATCATGAAAGCAGGTATTTTATGGTGGGGGACTACGGGTGTAAATACTGCGATGCTCTTGGGATCGAATATGACGGTGAGTTCCGCTTCTCCGCGGACAATCCGACCATGCGAAGAACAAGGCGTATGGCTGATTACATCCTTGATGAGTATGATGCGGGCAGAATATCGAAAATATTTCTTATATATACCGATCTTGAGAATAATATCTCGCAAAAGGCCAGGACGGTAAGACTCTTGCCATTTCACCGTAAGGATTTTACGGATGAGGCCGCAATGAATGATAACGTCAGCTTTAATTTTTATCCATCGGCCGAAAGTGTTCTTGACAGCATTGTCAGGAGCTATGTTGCGGAGTATCTGTACAGTGCGCTTGTGGACAGTTACTGCTGTGAGCAGAGTGCGAGAATGAATGCAATGGACGAGGCGGATCAAAATGCAAATGAGCTTATGGCAGAGCTCAGGCTTGAATATAATCATGCACGTCAGGGGAAGATAACAAGAGAGATAACCGAGATCTCCGCAGGCGCCCGTGCGCTGAAGAAAAAGAAAACCGCGGAGACGGTTGCCAAAGGAGCATATACAAATGGAAGGTAAGATCGTTCAGATTTCCGGTCCGGTAGTTGATGTGGAGTTTCCGACAGGGGGACTTCCGAGGATACGTGAAGCCTTATATACAAATAACGGTGATAAAAAAGTGTTCATGGAAGTTGAACAGCATATTGGGCACGAGACGGTCCGGTGCATCATGATGGGACAAAGTGAAGGCCTGAAGCGAAATATGACTGTTACGGCAACAGGGGATTCTATCACAGTTCCGGTTGGGAATGTTACACTCGGCAGGATGTTTAATGTATTGGGAGATCCTATAGACGGTCTCGGAGAGATATCCTCAGGTGTGAAAAGATGGAGCATACACAGAAAAGCTCCTGCGTTTTGTGAGCAGAAGAGTTCGATAGAGATACTTGAGACCGGACTTAAGGTAATTGATCTTATTGAGCCCTATACAAAAGGGGGTAAGATCGGACTGTTCGGAGGAGCAGGGGTCGGCAAGACCGTTCTGATCCAGGAGATGATCCACAATGTGGCCATGGAGCACGGCGGGTATTCCGTGTTTGCCGGCGTCGGAGAGAGAAGCCGTGAAGGTAACGATCTGTGGAACGAAATGAGAGGAAGCGGTGTAATAGACAAAGCAGCTCTTGTGTTCGGACAGATGAATGAGCCCTCGGGAGTCAGAATGAGAGTTGCCCTTTCGGGACTTACCATGGCGGAATATTTCAGAGATGAGCAGAAGAAGGATGTTCTTCTGTTTGTAGATAACATTTTCAGATTTGTCCAGGCGGGAAGCGAAGTGTCCACACTTCTCGGGCGTCTGCCTTCCGCAGTAGGTTACCAGCCTAC
>DEEW01000077.1:0-5775 GCA_002350465.1 Lachnospiraceae bacterium UBA2868 | reverse complement strand
GGAGCGTGTTTCGTCGACTAAAAACGGATCTATAACAAGTGTACAGGCTGTGTATGTTCCTGCGGATGACCTTACTGATCCGGCTCCGGCAACAACCTTTGCACACCTTGACGCAACCACAGTTCTGTCGCGTAAGATTGCCGAGCAGGGTATTTATCCGGCAGTCGATCCGCTTGAATCTTCATCAGCCATACTTGAAGAGAGCATTGTTGGTAAGGAACATTACGAAACCGCATGGGCAGTCAAGAATCTGCTTCAGAAATACAATGAACTTAAGGATATCATCGCCATTCTCGGAATGGAGGAGCTTAGCGAGGAAGATAAGCTGACAGTTAACAGAGCCAGAAAAGCCCAAAGGTTCCTGGCACAGCCCTTAAGCGTTGCCGAGAAGTTTACGGGAATAAAGGGTGTATATGTCACTCTTCCCGAAACGATCAGAGGATTTGCGGCTATTCTCGGAGGCGATGCCGACAACATGCCGGAGGCGTCATTCTACAACGTGGGAACACTTGATGATGCATACGCAAAGAGCAAGCAGATATGAACGAATTCAATCTTCATATAATTGAAGCCGACAAAGATTTTTTTGAGGGCAAATGTGTTTCTCTTGTAATACCTACAACCGAAGGGATGTACGGTATACAGGCCATGCATGAGAATCTCGTGGCGGCAATTGATATCGGGGTTATTAAGTACACTCTTCCTGATGGTACGAGATGTCATGCGGCTGTATCAAACGGAATGGTCAAAGTCGAGAATAACAATGTGCTTATTCTTGTAGAGTCATGTGAAGACCCTGATGATATTGATGAGGAAAGAGCCAGACGCGAGGAAGAGCACGCAAAAGATGTTCTGGCCGGCAAGACTGACAGAATTAATTATCGTGCTGCCAAGGGGATGCTTGCAAGAGCCGTCAACCGTCTCAAGATCAAGAAAAGATACGGGAAATATAACTGATGTCAGTCTGACTGCTGCTTCAGCTGTATTCTTATAACCGGTCTGATTGCCCCGCCGGGGCGGTTGATTTCTTTTTCTGCCTCCAGTATTTCGCCGTCAACCGTGACAATAGGAGCGGTAACGGATTTTTCCCCCTGTTTTGGCATAAGCCACCACCATGAACTTCTGTAACCTTTCATATCCCACATATTTGCTTTGCTCATACTGTTGACGTTAACACCTGCGCTCTTTGCAGCAGGCGTAAGGAGCAGTTGCCTCTCCAGGTCTGAATCAAATGCATTTGCTGCTCCCTGTACGGTAAGGAGCGTGATATAGTCGCCTTCGAATCTTTCCATTGCCCCAAGTTCATACATGGAAAATGATCCGATATATTCCGGAGAGTTGATATAATCGCGTATATCAGAATTTTCCCATGAGACACTTTCGTGTTTTTGGTTGAAACTGCTGCCGTCTATTCCGTATTTACACAGAAGCACGGCAGAGTCTGTGGTCTTTTCTATCACGATAAACCGAAGCCGCTCTTTTCCTATTTTTCTGTGGTCGCATTCAAAATGTCCCCAGTACACCTCGTCCCCGACGTTTGCATTGACAAGATCCGCCATTTCCTGTTTGTATTCACTTTTGGCAAAGATCGTTCCTCTAAATGCGATTATAATGTAAGCGATTATTCCGGCACCAAGAACTGCGATGGATATTCTCCGTATCAGTGTGACTCTTTGTTCATGCCTTTTGCGGGATAGACGACCTTCGATAGTATCGTTGTAGGTTTTCTCACGTTTCAGACGGCTTAGCGCATATATGGTTTTATCCTTTATAAAGTGTACCGGCGGAGCGATAACGGCTGTAGATGCAACACTGCATATAATTACCACAGCATATCGGAGAAAATCATTCATTCGCACTTCGCCGAATATCCTGTTAACAAAATATCCGTGTATCAAAAACAATTCCACGCTGATCGAACTTAAATAGTTTAAAGCTTTATTTCCGATGGTGATACGCATATTAAGAAGCAGTACGAAGACCGTAAATATAAGACATCCGATTGACTGGATAAGTAATGTTATTATTTGATCCCGGGTTGTGTCGTAGTAGCCGAAAAGTATGACAGCAAATTCGCAGGCATACGCGCTTATTACGGTCAGGATTGAAAAAACCGGCAGCAGAACCTTGTAATGCCTGTTCATAAAACCTGACAGCCGCATCTTAAATCTTGCAAACAACATCCCAAACATAAATATAGCGGTCGAATTGTACCACCATTCCCCCTTGAACCAGTGAGCCTTGTTGCCCGGAAGATCGTGCCCCGCACCCATACAGTGAAGTATGACGATAACAGTTGCCGCACACATAACGATAAGGGCAATGTCCTTGTTTTTAATTAATCTGAAGATTATGTAAAAAAGCAGATAGAGTATTGCAATTTCAACTATAAACCAGCCATTGCTGTTGATAAGTGTCAGACCGAAAATATCCGACAAGGCAGATGAAAACGTTCTGTGGGCACCATAAATGCATACATTTAATATGAGTCCGAGTATATTTATAAACCAGAAAGGGATCAGAACTGTAGGAAGGCGTCTTAGCAAAAAGCCGTCAAGGTATCCGGGCTTTGTAAGCAGGCTTGTAATAAGACCGTATCCCGAGAAGAAGAAAAACAGCGCCGTAAAGAATATGCCGATGTAGTTGAGCATAGTTACGGGACCTTTGTAGGAAGAGCCGTAAACAGTAACATCCTGTGTTATATGGTGAAGAATAATGGCAATACAGGCAGATGCCTGAATCATTTTGGACTGGGAAAGGCTTATAAAATCAGTGCTTACGGTCTTGCTTCCGGTGCGCTTTGCTTTGGCAAATATAAGTACAAGCAGCGCTATGGGGTATATCATTAACAGATAATTTCGCATAGAAAATCTCCTTGATAACGGATAACGGTATTGGAGTCATACATCAAAAAGGTGTACACTTTGCTTAAGGGATTTGATAAAATCATTATATAATCTATTTATGGAGGCGTAAAGTGAAGGGAGTCAATACTAAGAGTGTTACAGCGGTTGCACTGGCAGGAGGCATAGTCGTTGCGCTGATACTTATATTGGGAGCTGTATGGAACGGCGGAAGAGCGAGCATCGATACGAAGCAGGCTGTTCAAAATGTCAGTCTGTTTTATCTTGACGAACTGGCAGGCAGAAGAGAACAGGTAGTGGCATCCACACTCAATGATTACATAAGCAATCTTGATGTGGCCATCGGTCTGCTCTCACCGGATGATCTTAGTTCGGTTGAAAATCTTCAGACCTATAAGCTTAGAATGAAGCAGTTATACGGACTGGAAAAGTTTGCATTCGTTGATGAAACGGGGACTATTTATACGTCAAGGGGAACAAGGGACGATATAGACCGTTACGGTTTTGATTATAAAACAATATCCGGTCCAGAAATATCGGTAATGGATGCGGAAGGTGAGAGCACCAGAATTGTGATTGCGGCACCGACAGACCGTCTGCCCTTTAACGGACACTTTCTGGTGGCGGGATTCATGGAGATCGATATGGACAGGATGCTTGAGAACATCTCCTTTCAGTCGGGCTCTAACAACACTACTTTCTGTAACATATATACACCGGATGGGTATTCTCTGACCAATTCCGTTTTGGGGGGACTTGCCAAGGAGGATAATCTTCTTGCAGCTCTTGATACGGCTTCTTTCGAAGGCGAATACAGCAACGAAAAGGTCAGGGATGATTTTTCTTACGGGCATTCAGGAGTTGTTTCATTTACTTATAACGGAATTTCAGAGACCCTTTATTATGTTCCTGTTCACCGTACCGACTGGATGCTTACATATCTGATAAGAGAGAGCGTTATCAGTGATCAGATAGAGACTATTTCCGACGAGATAGTCAGAAGGAGCATGACCCTTGCTGCGCTTACTACGGTTGTTCTTGCCGGTGTATTTGTCATGATGCTGATACAGACCCGCAGAGCTACGAGACTGGCACTTGAGAGAGAAACTGCCGAGGCCATGCAGCAGGAGATGGAAGAGCGTATCGCACTTCAGGATGAGCTTCTCGAACAGGAGAAGAGGCGTGCCCAGCTTGACAGCATGATCACTGCCATGGCATCGGATTACAGGAGTGTATTCTATGTTGATCTGGACTCGGATCGGGCAGTCTGCCACAGAAGAGACGAGTCCGACATCAGGATTGCGGGAGATGATGAGTTCGTTTTTTCGGAAGCATTTACCCAATATGCAAACGAGTATGTGACAGAGGATTATCGGCAGCAGTTTCTTGATTTTATCAAACCCGAGAATATCAGGGAGGGGCTTTCAAAGAGTGTAATAATAGCCCTGCGATATCTTGTCAGTAAAGACGGGGTCGAGAGCTATGAGATGCTGCGTATGGCAGACGTGAACAGGCAGGATGAAAATCATGGCGAAGTCATACACGCGGTAGGTGTGGGATTTACGGATATCGATGAGGAAATGCGTGAATCACTTGCCAGAAGCCAGGCTCTTTCCGATGCGTTAAAGACGGCAGAGAATGCCAGCAAGGCCAAGACGGTATTTTTGTCCAATATGAGCCATGAGATACGGACACCGATGAATGCGATCATAGGGCTGGATTCTCTGGCACTTAATGAACCGGGAATATCGGATAACACCAAGGATTACCTTGAAAAAATAGGAAGCAGCGCACATCATCTGCTGAATCTTATAAATGATATTCTTGATATGTCCAGGATAGAAGCCGGAAGGATGACACTCAAAAATGAGGAGTTTGCTTTTTCGGAGCTTATGGAACAGATTTGTATGATTTTTGACGGGCAGTGTAGGGAAAAGGGGCTTGAGTATAACTGTCATGTGGGCGAAGGTATTAATGATTATTACATAGGAGACAGTATCAAACTGCGTCAGGTGCTCATCAATATTCTCGGCAATGCTGTCAAATTTACACCCGAAGGCGGACAAGTCAGTCTTGATGTGGAGAAGACAGGAGGCTTTGGCGGCAGATCCGTACTGCAGTTTGTTATAAAAGATACCGGAATAGGAATGAGCAAGGAGTATCTGCCCAAGATTTTCGATGCATTCAGTCAGGAAGATTCCGGAGTTATGAATAAATACGGAAGTTCAGGACTGGGCATGCCGATCACAAAGAGCATCATAGAGATGATGAACGGCGAGATAAATGTAGAAAGTGAGAAGGGCAAGGGAACCACGTTTACGGTTCGTGTTACATTAAGCGATTCCGACCGCAGAAAAGACGAGAACTCGGGCGCAAATGAAATACGGCTGCAGGACATGAAGGTGCTTGTGATTGATGATGATAAGGTCACATGTGATCAGGCCAAGCTTGTGCTTTCACAGGCGGGGATAGAGGCGAATGCGGTGGAGTCCGGGCAGGAGGCCCTGGAGGCTGTGAAGCTTGCATGTGCCAGACAGAAACCGTACAACCTTATTATCGTTGACTGGAAGATGCCAGAAATGGATGGTGTGGAGACTACCAGACAGATCCGTTCGGTACTCGGTCAGGATACTGCCGTGATACTTCTTACCGCATACAATTGGGAAGATGTGTACGATGAGGCCATAAGTGCCGGAGTGGACAGTTTTATTGCCAAGCCACTGTTTGCGGATAACCTGATAAACGAATTTAAGAAAGTGCTGGATAAAAAACATACATTGCCGGACGATAGCCGGAATAAGGCGGAGCTGGAAGGACGGCATATTCTTCTTGCGGAGGATATGGAGATTAATGCCGATATAATGACAGAGGTTCTGTCCATGCGTAAGATTGAAACAGATCATGCTGTTAA
>DEEW01000165.1:7261-7713 GCA_002350465.1 Lachnospiraceae bacterium UBA2868 | reverse complement strand
CCATTACCGATAAAACAAAGGCGGTTATAGTTACTCATTTGTACGGCCAGGCAACACGCATGGATGAAATTGTGCGCGTATGCGATAAGAGAGGATTACTGCTTTTTGAAGACTGTGCCCAGTCGCATTATGCCCCCTACAAAGGAAAGAATACAGGATTGTTTGGGAAGGCGGGATTCTTCAGCTTTTATCCCACCAAGAATCTGGGCGGATTCGGCGATGGAGGTGCCGTGGTCTCAAAAGATCCCGAAATAATCAAACAGGTTAAGATACTCAGAAACTACGGCTCGGACAGGAGATATCACAATATTGAGGTCGGATTTAACATGCGCCTTGATGAGATACAGGCTGCATTATTGAGAGTTAAAGTCAGACATATGCCCGAGCTTCTTGCAAACAGAGACCATATAGCACAAAGGTATCTTTCCGAAATCAATAATCCCAAAGTTTCG
>DEEW01000165.1:6619-7241 GCA_002350465.1 Lachnospiraceae bacterium UBA2868 | reverse complement strand
ACGTATAGCCGAAGGATGTAAGCACACATGGTATCAGTTCATAATCCGTGTTGATGATCAGGACCGATTCAGGGACTATCTGGAAAAACAGGGAGTCAAAACAGATATTTCATGGCGCACCCCTCCTTTTTTGCAGCCCTGCATGGTAGAAAAGTACGGATACAAGGAAGGCGATTTTCCCGTAACGGAGGAGCTTTGTGCTCATATTGTCACGCTTCCTATGATGGATCATATGGACGAGGACGAGATCACAACAGTAATCAATGCCGTTAATTCTTATTAAATTTTCTGAAAATTCCTCTTGCTAACTAAAATCATATATTGTATAGTAACAGACGTTTGCTGGACCAATGGGTCCGGCAGGCTTATTAAANNATATCTAAGGAGATATACAAATGGCAAAATATCTTGTCATCGTGGAATCACCGGCAAAGGTAAAAACGATCAAAAAATTCTTAGGGCCGAATTATGAGGTTATGGCATCTATGGGGCATGTAAGGGATCTTCCGAAAAGTCAGATAGGAGTCAGTCCCGACAATGATTTTGAACCCAAATATATTACGATAAGAGGAAAAGGAGATCTTATCGCGTCTCTTCGAAAAGAGGCGAAGAAGGCAGAGAA
>DEEW01000165.1:520-6448 GCA_002350465.1 Lachnospiraceae bacterium UBA2868 | reverse complement strand
GTGAATGCGCAGCAGGCCAGGCGCGTGCTTGACAGAATGGTGGGCTATGAAATATCCCCGGTGCTTTGGGCAAAGGTCAAGAGGGGACTTTCCGCAGGACGTGTCCAGTCTGTGGCACTCAGGCTTATATGTGAGCGCGAGGATGAGATAGCAGCGTTCATTCCGGAGGAGTACTGGACGATCGATGCACTTCTTTCGGCAAAGGGTGAGAAGAGACCGCTTACGGCACATTTTACGGGAGACGACAGCGGGAAGATCAATATTAATTCTTCACAGGACAAGGATAAGATAGTTAATGATATTAAGAAGGAATCCTTTGAGATACTTGAAGTGAAAAAGGGCGAGCGGGGAAGAAAATCACCGCTGCCGTTTACAACCAGTACTATGCAGCAGGAAGCAGGCAAAACTCTCAATTTTTCAACGCAGAAGACAATGCGCATTGCCCAGCAGCTTTATGAAGGTATTGATATAAAGGGTGAGGGTACGATCGGTATTATCACTTATCTTCGTACCGACAGCACCAGGATTGCCGATGAAGCCGTTGCTTCCGCAAAAGAGTATATTACCGAAAACTACGGAAAAGAATATGCCAAACCGGATGCGCCTGAGGAGAAGAAAACAGGCAGCAAGAAGATACAGGATGCTCATGAAGCGATTCGTCCGACAGATATTGCAAGGACGCCGGCAAAGCTTAAGGATTCCCTGTCAAGGGATCAGCTAAGGCTATATACTCTTATATGGAACAGATTTGTTGCGTGCCGTATGAACGGACCGAAGTACGAAACAACCAATGTTAAGATAGGAGCAGGAAAATACAGATTCTCGGTATCAGCTTCAAAGTGTCTGTTTGACGGATTTCTGAAAGTATATAAGGAGGCTGACGATAAAGAAGTTTCCGATAATGTAGTGCTAACCGATCTTAAGAAGGGAATGAAATTAACCTTAAAAGAAATTGATGATAAGCAGCACTTTACACAGCCACCCGCTCACTATACGGAAAGTTCGCTTGTAAAAGCACTTGAGGAGCAGGGGATCGGAAGACCCAGTACATATGCCCCTACTATCACGACTATCATTGCCAGAAGGTATGTCGTCAAAGAAGATAAGAATCTTTTTGTTACCGAAATGGGAGAAGCCGTTAACAAGATCATGACGGAGGCTTTCCCGAGTATAGTTGATGTAAGGTTTACCGCCAATCTTGAAATGCTTCTTGATAATGTGGAAGAGGGAGAGATAGGCTGGAAGACGATAATCAGGAATTTTTATCCCGATCTTGAAGCAGCGGTCAATAAAGCAAAGGAAGAACTTGCAAAAGTCGAGATAAGAGATGAGGTATCCGATGTTAAGTGCGATCAGTGTGGTCGTATGATGGTCATCAAATACGGTCCTCACGGTAAATTCTTAGCCTGCCCGGGATTTCCCGAGTGCCGTAATACCAAGCCTTACCTGGAAAAGATCGGAGTTCCCTGTCCAGTCTGCGGCAAGGATATTGTCATACGCAAGACCAAGAAAGGACGTCCGTTCTACGGATGCGAATCGGGAACCGACTGCTCATTCATATCATGGCAGCGTCCTGTAAATGTCAAATGTGAAAAATGCGGCAGCCTTATGGTCCGCAAAGGGAATAAGCTGATGTGCCTGAATGAAGAATGTAAAAATGTTCAGGATTTACCGACAGGATTGAAAGGATAATATATGAGTTCAGTCAGACTATTAGACGACACCAGAAAGATCAATTCGATACTGCATCGTAAGAACAGCGGGAAAGTGGCATTTAACGACATTTGCGATGCTATGCGCACAGTTCTTGATTCGAATGTACTTGTACTTTCCAAAAAGGGGAAAATACTTGGAATGGGGTACAGCACTGCCTTTGCGGCAATTGATAAGCTTTCGGAAGGAAAGGTTTCGGAATTCATTGATGCACGCCTTAACGAAAGACTTGTAGATATCCTTTCGACAAAGGAAAGTGTCAATCTTGAAACACTGGGATTTTCCGAGGAAATAAGCAGAAACTATCAGGCGATCATTACTCCCATAGATATTTCCGGACAGCGCTACGGAACGCTTATGATATACAAGCCGAGCAGTGAAAATGCGTATTCCATAGAGGATATAATCCTTACTGAATACGGTGCGACGGTTGTGGGGCTTGAAATGGTCCGTTCGGTTTCGGAGGAGTCGGCAGAAGAAGACAGACGTGCGCAGGGAGTTCAGGCTGCCATGTCAACACTTTCGGCATCGGAAACGGATGCGGTCATCCACATCTTTGAGGAATTGTCCGGGCTTGAGGGAATCCTTGTTGCAAGCCGTATAGCTGACAGGGAAGGTATTACAAGATCTGTCATTGTTAATGCTCTCCGCAAACTCGAAAGTGCAGGGGTCATTGTATCAAAGTCTTCAGGAATGAAGGGAACTTACATCAAAGTCACAAATGCTCTTATTTTCGACGAGATAGAAGAGCTTCGGAAAAGGTAGACGAATTATATGATTTGTGCTAAACTTTTCATGAAAAGTGTCGATAGATAATTAAAGGGATTTTGAGTTGAATCTGAAACGGATTTCGCAGGTCGAAGTCCGTTTTTTGTTTTTGAAAACTATATCTTGATTATATCAGTCTGTTAGAGTACAATATAAAGGGTTTTTGGGTAGTGACTCTTTATATGAAGGGAAATAAGGAGACATTATATGATTTCTTCGGGAGTATTTAATTACATTAACGTCCTCGGCAAGGCTGCTGACGGTGCATGGGCAAGAAATACCGCAATTGCCAACAATATAGCAAATGTTGACACGCCGGGTTATAAGAGGCAGGATGTTTCTTTTGAAGAACAGCTTCAACATGCGTTAAAGGCCAGCAAATATCCGAGCCTCGATTCCAAGGTTGCCGAGGCAAATCTGCATTTAAATCGTCTCAATCCGAGAACTTACACGGACATTCCCAACTGGTCATACAGAATGGACAAGAACAACGTGGACATAGATACCGAGAACGTTGAACTTGCAAGTAACCAGATAAAATACAACGGTATTACCAACAGCATCGACAGTGAGTTCGCGAACCTTAAACTTGTGATCAAATAGTGCGGAGGGAATCGGATGAGTATATTTAAAAGCTTCGGAGTTAATGCATCAGGTATGACAGCGGAAAGATATCGTATGGATATCATTTCACAAAATGTTGCCAACGCCAATACTACAAGAACCGAGGAGGGAACTCCCTACAGGAGAAAAGTCGTTAAGTTCCAGGAGAGGACTACGGATATAAGTGACTTCGGAACTATATTCAGAAAAGCCAGAGGAATGGATGTGGGAAACGGAGTCAAGGCTGTCGGAGTATATGAGGATCAGTCAGATCTTATAATGGTTTACGACCCTTCCCATCCTGATGCGAATGATGACGGATATGTTCTGTATCCGAATGTTAATATAGTTACCGAGATGACCAACATGATAGATGCGGAAAGAGCTTATCAGGCTAATGCAACGGCCTTTACCGCAAGCAAGTCAATTGCAATGAAGGGACTCGACATCGCCAAGGCTTAATGTGTCAGAGGGGACGGTTCTTTTTGACAATTGCAGCAGGAGATTGATATAGAATGGATATTACAAAACTTCTAAATGTGAATTCCGAGCCCATAGCGGCAGCTGCCGCCAAGGCATCCACAAGAGTGGATAATCCGGAGGAAAGCTTTACCTCATTGTTTAATTCAATGATCTCGAATGTGGGAGAGACAAATACTCTTCTCCATAAGCAGGAGGAAGAGGAGATGAAGTTTGCTCTTGGAATTTCGGAGAATACCCACGATCTTGCTATCGCGGCTGCGAAAGCATCAACGGCGCTTAGCTATACGGTTGCACTTCGTGATAAGTTTATAGAAGCATACAAGGAACTGATGCAAATACAGGTTTAAAGGATTAAATAAATGGTAGACAGACTTAAAGAAATACTCCAAAGGGTGTTGGAGTGGTGGAATAAGTTTACCGCGAAACAAAAAACAATAATTATCAGCGTGGCGGCAGGTGTGATTTTGGCACTTGCCATTTTGGCTACTATTCTCACAAGACCGAAATACGAAACACTGATCACGTGCGAGAGCGCGAAGGAAGCTTCGGAGATCACCGAACTTCTCGAAGGAGAGGCAATTCCGTATATAACAACGGATGACGGTCTTATCATATCCGTTCAGAAGCAGGATATAGCAACGGCAACACTGCTGCTCGGTGCGAATAACTATCCTGCCGACTCATATAGCCTTGAGAGTGCACTTGCCGGGGGCTTGTCAACAACCGAATCCGACAAGCAGAAGACTTACAAGCTGTATCAGGAAACGCACCTGCAGGAAATCATGGAGGCAACGGAGTATGTTAAGAAAGCATATGTAACACTCTCCATACCTGACAATGACGGAACGCTTCTGGCCAAGGAGGAGGAATCCTTTGCAAGCGTCTGGCTGGAACTTAACGATACACTTCCCGAAGGGGTTGCCGAAAACTTTGCGAGAAATATTGCAACGGCTTTGGGCAACAAGACGACGGAAAATATTTCGATCATAGACTCTGCGGGAAATCTGCTGTTCTCCGGGGCAGAGGCTGCGGAAGCCAACTCGGGAACAGTCAATACCACTAATCAGATAGCACTCAAGACACAGGCCGAGGCTGCTCTCAAGAAAGAAGTTGCACAGGTTCTGCTCGGATCCAATCTGTATGAAGATGTTAAGGTATCCCCTAATCTTCGTATGGATTTTTCGTCGTTTAAGGAAACGAATCATACATACACTCAGGCTGATGAAAATGGAACAAACGTCCTTGCGCATGAAAGCACATACGAGGCCGAAGGTACCGGCGGGGCAGGAGGAATACCGGGCACCGATACCAACCAGGAAGAGACAACATATGTGATGGAGGACGGCAATGCTTCGAATTACAGCGTAACCGAAGAGTCGAGAGACTACCTTCCGGGTGAGAGGATCACTGACCGTGTTACACCTCCGGGAGCAATAGACTATGCCAATTCATCCATCGGAATTACCGCATCCCACTTCGTTATCTACAAGGAAGATGACGTAAGAGCCCAGGGACTTCTAGACGGGATAACGTTCGACGAATTCATCCTTCAGAACAGCGAGATGGTCAAGAAGGAAGTAGACGAGGAGATGATCACCCTTGTGGCAAACGCAACGGGAATCCCGACAGCCAACATCTCCATAGTTGCATATGATGTTCCGATATTCCAGCCGAGGGAAGGTCTCAATCTTTCGGCGTCCAATATAGCACAGATCGTTCTGATCGTTCTGATTCTTGCACTTCTCGGAATAGTTGTACTTACTACATTTCGCAGAAACAAGGAGGAAGAGACTCCGGAAGAGACAGAGCTTTCGGTTGATGATCTTCTGGCTACCACACAGGAACATCAGACGGTTGAAGATATTGACCTTGAGACCAAGTCGGAAGTGCGTCTTATGGTTGAGAAATTTGTTGATGAAAATCCGGATGCCTCGGCACAGCTCCTGCGAAACTGGCTGAACGAGGAATGGGGGTAATATATGGCTAAGGAAAAAGAGGCGGCTCTTACCGGGCTACAGAAGGCGGCGATACTGCTGATCGCATTAGGACCCGAGAGAAGTGCCCTCATATTTAAACACCTCAAGGAAGAGGAAATTGAGGATCTTACACTTGAGATCGCTAACACAAGAAGCGTTACACCGCAGGCCAAGGAAGAGGTTATTAACGAATTCTACGGAGTCTGCCTGGCACAGCAGTATATCGCGGAAGGCGGTATAACCTACGCCAAGGAACTTCTTGAAAAGGCTCTCGGTAATGAAAAGGCACTCGATGTTATCGGAAAACTTACCGCATCGCTTCAGGTTAAGCCTTTTGAATTTATACGAAAGACAGAAGCTTCGCAGCTTCTCAACTTTATTCAGG
>DEEW01000165.1:0-464 GCA_002350465.1 Lachnospiraceae bacterium UBA2868 | reverse complement strand
CTTATCATTTCTGCCCTGCCGCCTGACAGACAGTCGGATGTTGCAAAACGTATCGCAATGATGGACCGTACAAGTCCCGATGTTATCAAGGAGGTGGAGAAAATCCTGGAATCCAAGCTTTCATCTCTTGTCAATCAGGATTACACCATCATCGGTGGTGTCGATGCGGTTGTTGACATCTTAAATACCGTGGACAGAAGTACCGAAAAACATATCATGGAAACCCTCGAGATCGACGAGCCCGAGCTTGCCGACGAGATCAGGAAGAAGATGTTTGTATTCGAGGACATCCTTCTTCTCGACGATCGTGCAATCCAAAGAGTGCTGCGTGATGTCGATAACTCTGACCTTGCCATCGCGCTTAAGGGTGCGAACGAAGAGGTTCAGAATGCTATATTTAACAACCTTTCAAAGCGTCTTGCACTTATGATCAGAGAAGATATGGAATTCATGGGTCCTGTACG
>DEEW01000135.1:18117-18264 GCA_002350465.1 Lachnospiraceae bacterium UBA2868 | reverse complement strand
TGTGGGAAACGATGTGAATACGGCCATGGGACTCACACTTGTATATGATGTGCTAAAAAGTGACATTAAAGGGGCGACTAAGAGAGCCGTGATCGGTGATTTTGACTATGTTCTGGGACTGAAACTGACAGAAGAGGCCGGTGCCGG
>DEEW01000135.1:17663-17930 GCA_002350465.1 Lachnospiraceae bacterium UBA2868 | reverse complement strand
CAGGGCGTTATATTCAGAAGATCTAATTAAGTAGTTCCGGAAATGATACAGGATATTAAAGAGAATTTTACCATTACAGGTGCCGATCCGGGGCAGTATTCTCCTCTGTCCCTTGCGTTTATCGGTGACAGCATTTACGGAGCGGTTGCCAAGACCGTCGTCGTACTTCGCGGAAATTGTCCCGCAAACACACTTGATCATAAGGCTGTTAAGTATATCAAGGCGGTAAGTCAGGCAAAGGTTGCCGATCATCTGATTGAAAACGGT
>DEEW01000135.1:15839-17625 GCA_002350465.1 Lachnospiraceae bacterium UBA2868 | reverse complement strand
CGGCTGTATATAAGCGCGGGCGAAACGCAAAATCACCCACCACAGCGAAAAATGCCCCGGTGGGGGATTACAGGAAAGCTACGGGACTTGAAGCGCTGATAGGATACTTGTATTTAAAAGGCAATATGGATCGTGTGCTGGAGCTAATGAAGACAGCGGTTGATTTTCTTGATTCGTGATACCGGTCGGCATCAACGATGATTTGGCAATTGGGAAGAATTACGGAATAAAGTATGGAATATGAAGAACTTACAATAGAAGGCCGGAACGCGGTCATAGAGGCCCTTCGCGCCGGTAAACCGGTTGACAGGCTGTTTGTGCTCGACGGGTGTAATGACGGGCCTGTATCGACTATAAAACGTGAGGCTAAAAAACGGGATATCCAGGTCAAGTTTGTCGATAAGGACAGGCTGGACAGTATGAGCATGACAGGACATCATCAGGGTGTAATCGCAAAGTGCGCAGCCTATGAGTATGCGGAAGTATCGGATATACTTAAGAATGCTGAGGAATCCGGAGAGGATCCCTTTATTATAATACTGGATAATATAGAAGATCCTCATAATCTCGGAGCAATTATAAGAACCGCCAATCTTGCGGGAGCCCACGGGGTTATTATCCCTAAAAATCGGGCTGTCGGGCTTACCGCCACTGTTGCAAGAACGAGTGCGGGTGCCCTTAACTACACTCCGGTTGCCAAAGTCACAAATATAGCAAGAACGATAGATGATCTTAAAAAGAGGGGGATTTGGATGGCCTGCGCCGATATGAGCGGACAGACGATGTATGATCAGAACCTTACGGGCCCTATCGCTCTTGTCATTGGTAATGAAGGGGACGGTGTAAGCCGCCTTGTCAGGGAAAAATGTGATTATGTATGTTCGATACCGATGAAGGGCGATATAGATTCTCTTAATGCCTCGGTTGCAGCGGGCGTGCTGATGTATGAAATTTTAAGGCAAAGGCAGATGGGAGGCTGTAAATCGTGAAATCCGATCTAGAGTTAATCCTTGCTCTTCGTGATGGAGACGGCAAAGCAATAGATCAGATCATAGAACGGTACAAGGAACTGGTTCGTAGAAAAGCCGGGAGTATGTTTATACTGGGCGCGGACAAGGAAGATCTGATACAGGAAGGTATGATCGGGCTGTTCAAGGCGGTGCGCGATTACGACCCGGGAAGAGATGCAAGTTTTCATACGTTTGCGGATCTGTGCGTATCACGTCAGATGTACAAGGCCGTAGAAGCCGGAAACCGGAAGAAACATGCCCCTTTGAATTCATATATTTCGATTTATGAAGATGAATCCACAGACGGCAAACCTGAAGATGGGGCACAGATTCCGGAGCTTCTTCTTGCCGAAGCGGGAAAGAGTCCGGAAGATATGCTTATAGACAAGGAAACTGCCGAGAGTCTTGAGCAGAAGATATATGGGGGCTTAAGTGATTTTGAACAAAAGGTTCTGAATCTGAAGCTGACCGGACTTTCTTATACGGATATAGCAAAGATACTGGGACGTGATGAGAAATCGACGGATAATGCGCTTTCAAGAATAAAGATCAAGGTCAGGAAGATATTAAAAGGTTGAGAACATGGTAGTTACATTACTCAATTGGATATATATTTTTGCAACAGCATATATTCTGGGATTTTATTGCCTTCCGAGGGCTGCGGCACTTATTGACAAGGAGTCAAGGCTTCGTTTCAACTGGTGTGACAACATCGTTGCCGGAATTGTCATTGCTACGGTATATGCCGGATTTTTCAGCCTGATCGGAGGAGTCGG
>DEEW01000135.1:13921-15780 GCA_002350465.1 Lachnospiraceae bacterium UBA2868 | reverse complement strand
AAGCCTTATGCCCCAGCAAAGCGGATGCTTAAGAATCCGGTTAATATACTGCTCATTGTTATAGGAGCCGGATTGTTTGTACTTAACCTGATGTTTACGGCCGAGAGCACATTTCACTATGATACAGGTCTGTATCATGCCCAGGCAATTCATTGGATCGAGGACTACGGCGTTATCAAAGGCCTTGGATTCATTCATGTAAGACTCGCATATAACAGTGCATATTTTCCGCTGTGCGCTCTTTACAGTATGCGGGATGTGACTGGAGGACAATCTCTTCACAGCGTCAGTGGCTTCATATCCGTTGTTATGTGTCTGTACAGTGTATACGGTTGGATCAAGGCCACAGCCGGAAGGACAGAGGCTGGTGAGGGGTCCGGAAGCCATATAATAAGCAGCTGTATAAGATTTGCCTCTATTATTTATTTTGCGGTATGTATTCTGGAAATAACATCACCGGAATCCGATTATATAACCGTCAATCTGATTATATGGATATTGCTTAGAAGTGTGGAGGTTTATGAAGCAGAGGAAGACGGTAATAAACTGGCCGGATACTGCCTTTTGGCGATATGCTCTTTTGCGCTTGTAGGATATAAGCTCTCGGCTGCGGTTATTGCCATGATCACCATATGGCCGCTTGTCATCCTCATCAAGAAGAAAAATCTGAAAGGTATAATCGTGAGCGGGATTCTGTGTGTGCTTATGGTGCTGCCCTATCTAATAAGGAATGTCATGATATGCGGCTGGCTTGTATATCCGGTTGACAGCATAGATCTGTTCAATGTTCCGTGGAAGTTTGATAAGGACGTATTGACAAGGGATGCAGGTGAGATAGGCGACTGGGCCAAGTCAATGAACGTAAACGGAAAAGGTGGCAGTTCATGGTTCGGATGGATTCCGGCATGGTGGCAGGAGCAATTCCTGGCTACGAGAATGTTTATCTCGTCAATGCTGATGAGTATTCCTGTAATGGTCATTTCATTCTTTGACAGGAAAAAATGGTTTATAAAGTTCCTGATGGCTGTAATATCGGTATCTTTGATCTTCTATCTTATAAAAGCGCCTTTGATAAGATACTGTTACGGGCCGGTGCTTGTCCTTCCGCTTATGGTTATGGGCTATGCGCTGGACAGATCCGTAAGCATCATGAATAAAACACGGGATGGTGGGCGCAGGTATTTGGGTGTTACAGTTATGGCACTGGTTCTTGCGGCTGTAATAACTATATGCATACCCTCCGTTTACAGTATGAAGGAACTGATAAAGTTTGATTATGAGGAAGCGGAGGGCAGATTTTCGCATCGTGACTATATCGTCAAACAGGTTGATTATCCGATTGCCGATGTAAGAGAGGTTGACTGGTACGGATACAAGGTTTATCTTCCCAATGACCTGGATCAGTGTTGGTATTATGCCTTTCCGTCTTCGCCGTACCATGAATGCTTCGATGGAAACAGACCATCGCCGGAAGGGCTGGAAAAAGGGGTTGAACATATTGGGCACAATGAGTAGATTTGAGTTTATGAAAAAATCATATTGGGATCGGGAGAAAATCATAAGATATTCTGCAGTGGCTCTCTTTGCTCTGCAATTTCTGTACATAGTTTTTATTAATCTGTTCAAATGCCATGCGTGGCTTGATCATGATGCTTCCATGCTTTATCGGCATACGATGTATATGTGGGAGCAAAAGAAGTTTGTCCTTCCGTTTTATCAGGAAGAGACTTTTCTCCATATCGATACATCGTGTCTGCTGGCAATGCCTCTATATGGCTTGACACATGATATTTTTCTGTCATACGGTATCTCGAATGTTGTATTCCTGTCTCTGACGCTGTATGTAATGTATGACCTGC
>DEEW01000135.1:13692-13905 GCA_002350465.1 Lachnospiraceae bacterium UBA2868 | reverse complement strand
CTCCTACCGCTATCTGGCAATGCTGGTCTATCTGATCCCTTTCCGTATAGGTCTCGTCCAGTACACGAATATGCTGTTTTTTGAGTGCAGCTTCTATAATATCTGCATACTGGTTACGATTCTGGCAATAGATCTCTTTTTGTATCCGGAAATAAGTGAAGATAAACATGACCGTAAGTATATCGTCTTTATGGTATTATATGTGTTCTTCAC
>DEEW01000135.1:12386-13637 GCA_002350465.1 Lachnospiraceae bacterium UBA2868 | reverse complement strand
GCGCTTACCGCATTTTCGAGAGGAACATATGTGCTGCTTGTTTCACTGCTTCCGACAATTCTTTGTTACTGTCTGGAAGTTATACTGTCTGAAGACGGATTCGGACATATCAGGCGTTCAAAAATCGTAGTAATAGCTGCAACTCTGATTTCCTATGCAGCGGGAATGCTGCTTGGAAAAATCACCGGTTTTGCACCGAAAGTCACCGGCTACTCTCTTGTTCTGCCACGAGACATATTTAACAATTTTACGCTGGTTTTCTGGGGACATCTGAGTATCTTCGCGGATCGTGAGAATCCGGAGGTAATGACGGTTGAAGGTATCCGTATGCTTATACTTCTCGGATTTGCTTTTTCGGTGATAGCACTTCTCATATTTAATCTTAAGCATGCCTTTAAGGAAGAAGAGAATTCAAATGCGCTCAGGTATCTGACGATCATATATGTGTGGAATATATTCATTCTCGGGCTAACGGACTGTTCGGGAGGAGACTGGGCATATCAGGAACGGTATCTGTTTACAGGATTTGTTCCGCTCATTCTTTCGCTTCCGGTTGCACTTGAGTATATAGACAGCATAAAGAGAAAGCTCCTGTCAGGGACGTTGTCTGTTGCTGTATGTGCTCTTATTCTGGTTACGGTTGCAGTCTGTGATCATGGAGTAGTCCGTAAGTTCAGGGAGAATGCGGAAGATATGAGAGGTATCAGGGAGGTTCTTGATTATGCCAAGGCCGGCGGAGTGGATACGGTGTTTTTCTTAAATGACGATAATGCGGGGTTGCTCTCGCTCAGCCTGGAACCTTCACTGCGTGTTGTTTCGGTCCAGACACATGAAGACGGTACATATGAGCTTCGCGCGCGAGAAAACTATATGTGTGCCCATGACAGAGCCTATTACGGAGATGAAAACATAATGGCTGTTAAGTGGGATGAGCGGCCCGAGGATGTTCTGAATGCTTATCAGCTCAGCTCTTATCAGTACGTTGGGGATGTTGAGGATTATCATCTGTACCATGCCGGATCCAATAAATTTGATGACAGGACCGGATTTCCTCTTGATGATAATGTTATGGACAGAAGTATCGATTTCTGTCATTCCATGGGTTATCAGATACTCGGGAACATAGATCTGTATGGTTACTTAGAGACAACAGGTGTGGACAATTATGTTCTTATCAGTCCGCTTCTTGATCCGCCGTATACCGGCTGCAGTGTTACTCTCAGCTATGAAGAAGGACTTAAGACAGCGGAA
>DEEW01000135.1:5624-12316 GCA_002350465.1 Lachnospiraceae bacterium UBA2868 | reverse complement strand
ATAATCAGAGGAAATGGTCAGGCGGTGCTGAATGTTTCCCAAACTAAACCATGCTATTTAGCAGTATGGCTTAATTCGGGAGAATCTATGACGATTCATGAGATTGATTATGAAGTGAATTGACTTTTATATGCTCTCTATGATAGAATCTTCTAGGTTTAGCTGACGTGGCACAGTAGGTAGCGCACCGCATTGGTAGTGCGGAGGTCTCGGGTCCGATTCCCGACGTCAGCATATGTCACGATTGCTTCGCAATCGTGACGCGGCGACATTTGCGAAGCAAATGTTGGGTATGACAGAGAAATCCGTCTGCACCGCGAGCCCTTTCGACGAAGTCGAGTCCAAATGGGCGAGCGTCATTATCAGGCGACATCTGCATCGCAGATGTTGTTTTTTTATCTTGAGATCGCAGTAACTCGGAGATTAATTGCTTCAAAATAATCATGGGTAATTTAATAAATCAGAGACAGAGAATAATAAAACATATTGTTCCGGCACTTGTGGCAGGGACTGTTTTTATGATCATTCTAATACTGAACGGTTTGTGGCCATTTGGTAAAGTTACTATTGATTACTACGATATGGCTCAGTGGGCCGATGTATTTTATTATCATAATTATGACGAACTCAGAGGCCTCAAGTCACCTGTTTTTGACTGGTATTTGAACCTTGGTCGGCCGATTCCGGGTCCGGGATATATGTCTTTATTCGATTTGACGTTTTTAGTTATTCCGCGTGATAGATTTCTCGAGGCAATGTCAATATTGATGCTGCTTAAGATCATGGCGGCGGCTTCTGCAATGAGCATTTTTTTGCACTATATCAATAGCAATTTACCGGATTCTATAAGAGTCATGTTAAGTGCAGGCTATGGGCTATGCGGTTATGTTATGGTTAATTATACAGCCCCTCAGTGGGTTGACATGGTTATACTGGTCCCGTTGTTACTCATGTATGTTCAGGAGGCTGTCAGAACCGGTAGAATAATGGGACTGTCAATAACAGTTTTCTTACTTATGATTGATGAGTATTACTTTGCTGTACAAACAATCATAAGTATTTTTCTTGTAGGAGGGGCTTATCTGATATGTACGGATAAAGGGGGATCACGGAAAGACAGAGTTGTACAACCCAATATAACCTCACTTGCAATGGGGATGTTGACCGGGCTCGCAATTTCAGCTTTTTCATGGCTGCCCAACGTGGTTTTTGGGATGTCTTCCGCAAGGTTCGGACGTGGTACAGGAGGGGGATTATTTGAAGCATATAAAGGAATACTTGCCAACACAGAGCCGGCATACCTGTCGAGATGGTTTACCCTTCTCGGGTTGGCGTTCCCGGCGGCTCTTGTAGCACACCAAATGATAAGATGGTTCAAGAGCAGGGATTGGAGAAAACTAGTATATGCAATTGTGTGTATATTTATGTTTACGTCTCAACTGTTATTCGAAAGCATTCATTTGCTGCTCCATTTTGGCTCATATGTGAACTACCCTGTAAGAAATGGATTTATGATATATTGTATTATGGCTGCCATTGCAGCGAAGTACTATAGCACAAAACAGGACCAGGGTGAACGAGTAACCTCAAAGGGAAATCTTCTGTTAGTGGCTATTGAAATGATCGCGGTATGTTTTGTAACTTTTGGTTTTAACTATTGTTATAAAAAAGGACCAACCCGCACAGATCATGACATATTGATTTTCACAATGGGTGTAATGGCCTTATTCTCGCTGATTCATTTTGCGCTGATAGCGATAAATAAATACGATCATTCCATCTGTATATGGTGTCTTGAACTGCTGATTTTCGGTATCATCATGATTGGTAAACCGATTTACGATTCTCCATATGGTAATGATCCGGAGCAGGAGGGAGATTATATCAGGATAGCCGATCAACTTGTCGGTAATTTCAGAGATGAGCTTAGAGTTGGAGATGAGGCTGCAACATTAAGGATAAAGAATCCGGACACAAGTCTTAATGCCAATTACGGCGAAATAATGAGGAGAGAGACTCTGAGCGGTTGGACAAATCTTGAGACTGAAGAACAGATAGGTGGTGCTATAAGTTTGGGGTACAGCAGCCAGTTAACAAGGCTTCTGGATTCGGGAGGTAATATTTTCTCCGATACCATTTTGCATATTACTGAAGCTGTCAGTTATCAAGAACTGGATGAGCGATTATACAAAAAAATATCAACAACACGGGTAGTTACAGACTACATTACAGGGGAAAGCAGAGATTATCACCTTTATCAGAACAGATTTGAAATACCGTTCGTAATACCTGTGAATAAAATCCCGAATTCAGAACACCGGGACACCGTTGACCTTATCAATGAATATGCTTCAGCGATGGGAGCCGGTAATGAAATTGCGTACAAGATAGATGTACCTTTTAGTGTTACCTCGGATAATGGACATGAAATCTACGATTATAATATTGACATATCAGGACATAAAACGCTGTATTTTACGGGAAGGTGCGTTGATACGGACTATTATAATACCAGATTTTCGGTGAACGATATTCCTATCGGAATACCAAGTATAAAAGAATATGATAACAAACTATTTCCGGCACATTTTAATAACAACACTGTCGAATTGGGCTCATTTGACAATGAGGTGGCACATATCCGAATAGACATGGATGTTAGCAATCGTGACCAAAAATATGATTTCTATTTATATGTTATAGATAGGGATGCACTTGATATATTATGCAAAAGCATACCGGATATCGCCACAGTAGAACAAGGCAAAAGAAGCCTGAAAATATCTCTAAAAGGCGTTGCCTCAAACTACGCTGGAGTTATGATACCTGTTTCATTTGACAGGGGCTGGAGGGCAAGCGTAAATGGTACTTCGGTTGATATAATGAATGTTAACGGCTTGTTTATGTATATTCCTATATCTCCGGGTAATTGTGATATATATTTGTCATATTTTCCGCCTATGATGGGATTGGGAATAGTTATTGCTGCAGCAGGCCTGATATGTATGGTAATCTATATGCGCAAATTCAGAGATTACACAGGATGTCGAATCAATAGGATCCTGATTAATATATATAAATCAGCTTTTGTAACAGCGTTTGTTTTTGTCTATATGGTGCCAATTGTGTACGCACTGTTTATGTTAAGAGTATAGGAAGAAATATAATTGGACAGATCGGAATGTAGGATAGCCGCGTTGTATGCTTTCGCGGCATTGGTATTGCTAGCGGTTATATATGTAATACAAGTTCATCCCAGGGAAAATCATGGGGTGTTTATTTCTGAAGTCTGTCCTCATAATAACGGAGTAGTTTACGATTCTGTTGGTTTTTATCATGATTATATTGAATTGAAGAATTCAGGAAGTGAGATTATTAATCTTCAGGATTATGGGCTATCCGATGATGATTCGAATCTAATGAAGTATGTATTGCCCGAGCTTGTTCTGCAAAGTGGTGAGAGTATTCTGATATGGGCGGATACGGAATCCGTTTATTATGGATCTGCAGGCTCTGAGTTCGAAGATGAAGAGAGTTTATACACTGAGTTTGGTATAAGAGATCATGAAATGTTGTTTCTTACATCACCTGATGGGTATGTGGTTGATTCGATTCGAATTCCTGCTGTGAAGGATAATATGGCACTTGTCAGGATTAACCCGCAGGATAAGGGGGTTGTTGATGTTCCCAAAAGAATGAAGAATCCTGAACCTCAAATTTCCGAGAAAATAGAAAAGCCTATATTTTCTGCTGCCTCAGGATGGTATGATAAGCCGTTCGAGCTTACTATTGATGGGCATGGCAATGAGGTAGTATATACCGTTGACGGATACGACCCGTATTATCATGGGAATGTTTACACAAAACCGATACAAATCTACGATAGGAGCGATGAAAATAATCGTTTTGCCGGTGTCGGAACGGTTTCTGTGACATATGAACAGGGTTCACTACCGCCGGTAAGCAAATGCTTTGTAGTAAGGGCGTTATGTAAGAGCGGCGATGGCAGGGTATCCGAAGAGGCAGTAGCAGCTTATTTCATTGGAAGAAGTATAAGAGAAATCTGCAACGGTGTACTGACATTGTCACTGGTATCTAATCCAGAGGGGCTGTTCTCGGATGAAAATGGTATTTATGTACCGGGAAATACGTGGAAATTGAACAAGGAAAAAGCATTAAACAATGACGTAGATGTCAGATATGCACCGGCTAATTACAACATGAGAGGAAAGAATTGGAGGAGAGATGCAAAAGCAACGCTGTTTGATGAAAATGGCCGATGCCTATATGATGAAGATATAACGATTAACATACGAGGCGGCACCTCCAGAGTTATGTTGCAGAAAAGTTTTGCATTAAAGCCTAAAACGGAGGGACAAAAAGTATTTGATGGGTTAATTCCTGAATCAGGAGATTCGTTGGACTTGAGAACAGGTGGAGAAGATGAAGCTTTTCTGACTAATTTCAGGGACACGCTAAACAGCAGAATTGCAAGCAATCTGAGGGTGACACCCCAAAAATCACTATGCTGCCAGGTGTATTTAAACGGGGAATATTGGGGATGTTATAACTTGCAGGATCATTTGAATTTAAGCTTTATTGGGAATAGGTATGATGTTTTGCCGAGTAATATCAATCTTGTAAAGAATTATGAGATAGTTTCAGGACGGGAAGAAGATTACAGACAATATAAGGAATTGGAAGAATTTGCAAAAAACAATGATTTTGCAGTTGCTGAAAACTATGAACACTTTTGTGAAATGGTGGATATAGACAGTCTGATAGATTATTATTGTGCACAGATTTATTTTGCCAATTCTGATGCATACATTAATAATACTGCACTTTGGAAATCCCGGATAAGAGGGCAAGGGGAATTTGAAGATTGCAAGTGGAGATTTATTTTGTTTGATACAGATGAGTCAGACAGTATATTTTATGACTGTGCTGATAAAGATTCATTTGTTGAGGGAAACTGGATGGGAGTCAATCCGGATACGGAATTGTATTTTTCTAATCTCTCCAATAATCCGGAATTTCGGGCAAGATTTCGGGAACGTTTTCGAGAACTTTTGGAGAACGATTTTTCATTTGAGCGAATCGAACCAATCATTTCCCAGTTTGAGAACACATATACGGATCCTATGGTAAGGTCTATACAAAGGTTTGGAATCCCGGATTTCTCCCGGGAACAATATGGTCGAAATGTTCAGACTGTTCGTGACTTCTTCCGGAGAAGAGGAGAGTATATCAGCACATATCTTACTCTGCATATGGGGGAGTAGGTGTATTAAAGATTCATGCGTAAGTTTATAGGAACAAAACAATTCTATAAGAACGTGTTTGCCATAGCCTTTCCGATCATGGCACAGAACGGGATATCAAATATAGTCAATATGCTTGATAACCTTATGGTGGGCCGTATCGGAACAGAGCAATTGTCGGGAGTCTCGATCGTAAATGATCTGATGTTCGTATATCAGCTGTGCCTGTTCGGAGCTATAAGCGGTGCCGGAATATTTACAGCCCAGTATTTCGGACAGGGCAATGAAGAGGGTATAAGGGATACTTTCAGAATTAAGATCGTAATCTGCGGATTCATTATGCTTTTGGGATTGACGGTATTCGGCCTTGGCGACAGGACACTGATATCCTATTATCTTCATGAAGGTTCGCAATCGGGAGATTTGGCTGCTACACTGCAATATGGGCATGTATATATGATGTTCATGCTTGCGGGACTCCTGCCGCAGGCCGCAGAGTTTGTATACTCGTCAACCCTCCGCGAGACCGGTGAGACCGTGGTTCCTATGCGGGCAAGCTTTGCCGCGGTGCTTATAAATCTTGTCCTTAATTATATCCTCATATACGGCAAATTCGGATTTCCAGTTCTCGGTGTTGCGGGTGCGGCGATTGCCACAGCCATTTCAAGAATAGTCCAGGCCCTCATTGTAATTTTGTGGACTCACAGACATAACGACATCAAACCTTATATTAACGGTGTGTACGCATCGTTTAAGGTTGCGGGTTCCCTTGTAAGGAAAGTATGTGTTACAGGACTTCCGCTTGTAATTAACGAAAGCCTGTGGTCGATAGGCATTGTGCTTCAGAAGCAAAGCTATTCGACCCGGGGACTTGCTGTGGTTGCCGGACTAAACATCAATTCCACATTTTTTAACGTGTTTTCCATATGTTTTGTTGCATTCGGGGATGCGGTTGCCATTATTGTCGGTCAGCTTTTAGGTGCCGGCAAGATGGATGAGGCAAAGGAGACAGGGTTAAAGATCAACGCCTTCGTTACCGCCTCCTGTGTAGTGATGGGAGCCGTAGTATATGCGCTGGCTCCTTACCTTCCGAGATTCTACAACACTACAACCGAGGTAAAATCACTGGCAAGTGATTTTCTGCGGGTGACGGGGGCTATGATGCCACTGTTCGGGCTGTGTCACAGCCTGTACTTTACCATACGGGCAGGANNGACATTTATCACGTTCCTGTTTGACAGTGCATTTTTGATGGTAATCGGTGTGCCTCTCGCTTTTGTTCTCACAAGATATACGGGACTTGATATAGTGAGCATCTATGCGATCTGTGAGGGAACAGCGCTTATCAAGGTGATCATCGGATTTGCGATATCGGCAAGCGGAGTGTGGATGCAGAATATTGTAAGTGAGTTATAGGAAGATCCTATG
>DEEW01000135.1:1705-5481 GCA_002350465.1 Lachnospiraceae bacterium UBA2868 | reverse complement strand
CCTGCGCGAACTCGTCACTGTAAGTAAGGAGTATGCCTTTGTGGTATGTCACTGGGAAATGTGATTCCCGGGAAGGTTAAAGGTATATGCGGATATACAAGCCAGGAGACCGACAATCTGCCTGTACAGAAACAGGGGGTAATCCCCGGGTTTCAAGGTCACGAGTAATTGATCGTACGCTACACCGCGAGCCGCTTCGACGAATTCGAATCTCAATCGGCGAGCGTCCTTTAGTGTACGTTTCAATGCTCATTCCTAACGAATGGGCTTATTTTATTTGTTGCATAGGAGGAATGTATTATGAAGAAAAAAATCATTGCGATGCTGATCGGAGTGACGGCAGTAACGGTAATGCTGGCCGGATGCGCAACTGTGGATGTTAATGTAACTCCCAAGTCTGATGAGGCAGAAGAGGCCGGTGAAGCTGCAGAGCCGGCGGATACCGGAGATACGGAAGGTGATGAAGCATCAGATCAGGAAAAGGCTGATGAGGTTGCGGCACTTATCGATGCAATCTATGTTCAGGAGCGAAACGATGAGACAGATGCACAGTGTGAGCTTGCAAGACAGAAATGGGATGCACTGACAGACGCCCAGAAAGAACTTGTAGAGGGAGAAAATGCTGATCCCGACTATTTCGGAAGAGACACAGGAGATGCTTCCATGGATGATCCGTTAAATGCGGATAATATCGGAGATAACGAGATACTTGTAGTATCCTTCGGTACATCCTTCAATGATTCGAGAGTTGAGGATATAAAGGGAGTTGAGGATGCAATTGCCGCGGCTTATCCCGACTGGTCGGTAAGAAGAGCTTTTACCGCACAGATAATCATTAACCACATACAGGCAAGGGATGGAGAGAAGATTGACAACATGGATCAGGCTCTTGAACGTGCGGTAGCAAGCGGGGTCAAGAATCTCGTAATCCAGCCTACACACCTGATGCACGGGGCAGAGTATGACGAACTTACAGAGGCACTTGACAGATATGCTGATAAGTTTGATAGTGTTGCGGTTGCCGAGCCCCTTCTCGGAGAGGTAGGAAAGGACGCAAAGGTCATAAATGATGACAAGAAGGCCGTTGCTGAGGCAGCTGTAGCGGCAGCTGTAGCCGAAGCAGGCTATGGAAGTATTGATGAAGCGGACAAGGCCGGTCAAGCATTTGTATTTATGGGTCACGGAACGGCTCATACAGCAAAGATCAGCTACAGCCAGATGGCAACACAGATGGACAACCTCGGGTACAAGAATGTGTTTATCGGAACAGTAGAAGGCGAGCCTGAAGAAACTTCATGCGAAAATGTAATAGAAGATGTTAAAGCGGCAGGCTATAATAAAGTTGTGCTCCGCCCTCTCATGGTAGTTGCCGGGGATCATGCAAACAATGATATGGCCGGTGACGATGACGACAGCTGGAAGAGTATGTTCAGCACTGACGGGGCTTTTGAAAAAGTAGACTGCCAGATAGCCGGACTCGGAAGAATCAAAGAAGTACAGGATCTGTATGTTGCTCATACCAAGGCAGCGCTCGATGACCTCGGTGCAGTAACGACTTCACAGGATGAGGCCTCTGAAGCAACAGAGCTTGCAGACGGCGAATATTCGGCAGAGTTTGTAACAGACAGTTCAATGTTCAAGGTAAATGACGAACTTGACGGAAAGTGTACTCTTACGGTCAAGGACGGCAAGATGACGGCTCATATCACGCTTATGTCCGACAGCATACTGAATCTGTATCCCGGAACAGCCGAAGAAGCACAAAAGGAAGGTGCTGTGCTTATTGATCATACGAAGGATACCGTTGAGTACAGTGACGGAACGACAGAAGAGGTAAACGGATTTGATGTTCCGGTTCCTTACCTTGACAAGGATTTTGACCTTGCATTGATCGGAAAAAAAGGAAAATGGTATGACCACAAGGTCATCGTATCGAATCCTGTTTCTCTCGATGAGGTGATCCCGGGAGACTCTTCGGAAACTGCGTCCGGGGAACCTGCCGCGGACGGTAAGAAGACTGAGGACGGAACAGATTCCGGAGCAGCCGCAAAGTCTGCCGGCGAAGAGGACCTGAAGGCGGCAAAAGCAGCTGCCGATAAGATCGACGCGATCTATGTGCAGCAGTGGACCGAAGAGACTGATCAGATGTGCGAGGAAGCCAAGGCGGCCTGGGACGCCCTTACGGACGAGCAGAAAGCGCTTGTTGAGGGAGAATTCGCGGATCCGGACTATTTTGGCGCAGATACAGGCATTGCATCTGAGGATGATCCGCTTAANNGGAAAGGCTTATGTTGAGTCGCCGGTAGAGATATCCGAAAGAGACGGGATTACATACGCAAAACTGGTCTGGAACAGCGAAAACTATGACTATGTTATTGTGTATGGCGAAAAATACCTGAATGAGAATCCCGGCGGCCAGTCAACATTTACAGTACCGGTAAAATCACTGGATGAGCCCTTCGAATTTATCGGAGATACCGTGGCAATGAGCAAACCTCATGAGATAGAGTACACGATCACGTGGGGTGCTGTGACGGATAAAGGTGATTTTAAGCAAGAAAGCGCTTCGGATGTCGGTAAAGATGATAAAACACAGAATTCTGCATTCGGCAGGCGTCCGGAAGAGCCACGAGAGTTTCTTGTGGACGGACAGAGGCCTTCGGGGAAGATTTCGCTTTCATATGCCGAGGGCTTTGATATAATTAAATACGGTGATTACAGACTTATAAGCATATACGGTGCGGATGATTTTCTCCTAGTACCGGAGGGAGAGAGTATACCTTCTGTAACGGATGGGAGAACAGGGAAAGAGGTTAACATAACTATACTGCAGCAGCCACTTGATAATACATATCTAGTTTCAACCTCCGTAATGGATCTGGTCAGACAGATCGGTGCACTTGACTATATCAGATTGTCCGGGACAAAAGCGGAGGACTGGTCGGTAAAAGAGGCCATAGACCTTATGCAGGACGGAAAGATAGTATATGCCGGCAAATACAGAACTCCGGATTATGAGCTGATACTTTCGGAGGGGTGTGACTTTGCGATAGAGAATACGATGATCTACCATGATCCGGAGGTTAAGGAAAAGCTTGAGGAACTGGGGGTTCCGGTTATGGTTGAAACATCCAGCTATGAGAAAGATCCAAGAGGGAGACTTGAGTGGATCAAGCTATATGGGGCTCTCTACGGAAAAGAGTCGGAGGCCGAGGACTATTTCGACAAAAGCGAAAAAGAAATAACATCTGTCATCGAGAAGAATAAGACCGGCAAACAGGTTGCATTTTTCTCTGTAACGGCGTCGGGGATGATAAACGTCAGAAAACCGGATGATTACATTGCCGGTCTTATAGAACTTGCGGGGGGAAACTATGTACCTACTGCAGCCGGTACAGTAGAAACCGGCGGGTCAGGGACTATGAATATGCAAATGGAAGATTTCTATGCCGCAACATATGATGCTGATATACTCATATACAACAGTACTATAAGGGGAGAACTGGGGTCTGTCGCTGATCTTGTGGGCAAGAATGAGCTGTTTTCCGATTACAAAGCTGTAAAAGAGCCAAACGTGTACTGCATGACGGGTGATTTTTTCCAGCATCCTACGGATACGGCAGAGTACCTGTCGGAGCTTAGGTGCCTGATAGAAGGGCAAGACGGTAATTATACATACTTTGAAAAACTGAAATGAGAAAAAGATGTACATTCGCGTTTGCAGCGGTTATTTTACTGCTCATAATAAGCGTGTATACAAACTTAATAACGGGAAC
>DEEW01000135.1:0-1675 GCA_002350465.1 Lachnospiraceae bacterium UBA2868 | reverse complement strand
ATGGAAGCCAGCGTTATAATGAATATAAGGGTTCCAAGAATAATCGCAGCTGTTATTTTAGGCGGAGCACTTGCTCTTTCCGGATATATGTTACAGACGTTTTTTAATAATCCCATTGTCGGTCCCTTTGTACTTGGAATTTCATCGGGGGCAAAGTTTACGGTTGCGCTGGCCCTTATCTTCTTTTTATCCGGAGGCAGGAAGCCGGGGGCTGTTTCACTTGTAATGGCTGCCTTTGCGGGAGCACTGGTTTCAATGATGTTTGTCCTTGCCATCTCAGTCAGGGTTAAGAGTATGGGGATTCTTGTAGTATGCGGTATAATGGTGGGCTATATATGTTCGGCAATAACGGATCTTGTCGTGACTTTTGCCGACGATTCCAATATTGTGAACCTTCATAACTGGTCCCTCGGGAGCTTTTCCGGTATCAATATGTCGGATGTCGCTGTCATGACCGTTATAGTTGCCGTATGTCTGATTGTTTCCGTGTTTTTGATTAAGCCTATGGCTGCTTACCGGCTCGGTGAGGAACTTGCCAGAACCGAAGGAGTTAACATAATATTGCTAAGAGTTCTTTTGATCCTTATTTCAAGTTTACTATCTGCGACGGTTACGGCCTTTGCAGGTCCGATCTCGTTTGTAGGTATAGCTACGCCCCACCTGTGGAAAGCCATGACAAAAACTAGCGCTCCGGCCGTTATGATCCCGGGGTGCTTCCTGCTGGGAGGGGTAGTAACTCTTGTATGTGACGGCATAGCGAGGGGGCTTTTTGCTCCGACTGAGGTTTCGGTCAGCTCCGTGACGGCGGTCTTACTTGTCCCTGTTGTGATTACCGTTATGATCAGAAGAAAGAGGGAAAATGGCTGATCGTGGAATAAATGAAAAAAAAGGCGAAGGTCTTCATACTTCGGAGCTTAACGTCGGCTATGACAGCGATATCGTAAAGAATATATCTCTTGCAGCCGCACCCGGAAAGATCGTAACGCTTATAGGACCCAACGGAAGCGGAAAATCAACGATCCTCAAGACTGTTGCAGGGCTTCTTGAGCCGCGTGGCGGAGTGATCATGCTCGAAGGGCATGACAGGGCAGATATAGGCTCCGGGGAAGCATCAAAGATACTTGCGGCAGTTATGACAGGACGCATTGATCCCGAACTTATGACTTGCAGAAGCGTTATAGAGAGCGGAAGATATCCGTATACAGGGTTATTCGGTAAACTGTCGGAAGAAGATGTAAAAAAAGTCGATGAGGCTATGGCTGCAACCGATACCACGGATATTGCCGACAAGGATTTTCGTAATATCAGTGACGGGCAGCGCCAGAGGGTACTGCTTGCAAGGGCGATAGCTCAGGATCCGCGTGTACTCATCCTTGACGAGCCGACTTCATTCCTTGATATCCGTTACAAGATCGATATACTGACCAAGATAAAGAAACTGACAACCGAGAGAAACATTGCTGTTCTAATGTCGCTTCATGAGCCGGAGATCGCGATGAAGCTGTCCGATACCGTTGTTGCTGTAGGGGATGGAAAGGTTTTGCGTATAGGAACACCGGGTGAAGTTTTTACGGAGGATTTTATACGGGAATTGTATAAACTCGGGGATATGGATGTCGGGTTGCTGGGTAGGATCTGGTATGCTGGGTTTCCAACATCTGCTTCGCAGATGTCG
>DEEW01000011.1:923-2858 GCA_002350465.1 Lachnospiraceae bacterium UBA2868 | reverse complement strand
AAGTGTATCATTAATCCCTACAAATCCTACCATTACACAGATCATACCTAAAGAAATGAAATCAATACCTGATGATTTCATAACGATCTGGCCCGTTATTCCTGCTATAACAAAAAGAAGCCCGATAACTATAGTTGTCGTACACTGTCCAAATGGAAAGAGATTTCTCTTAAAGACATATGTCATGTACTGCTCTGCAACACTGATAGCTATATCTCTTATACCTGCAGACGTATTTGCGAATACAGGATCGAGGTCCATCCTTAAAGTAGAACTTCCCTCTGGAATTGCGATGGTATGATATTGCATACCATAGGAAAGACCCAAATGCCTTGGAATCGCAGGATTATACTCGTATATCAGCTCATCCGATGCATAAACCCTAAAATTGGTATCAACCGTTTTGAAGCAAATCGCCTTCCCTTCAGTGTCCAGCCCTCTGATATCCAACGTAACAGAATGATCGCCTGGCTCAAGATCATAAAGATCAACAGCCTGTCCATCTTCATCAATCCAGCCTTCATTAATATCACCAGATATGGCAGCATTAGTATTTCTTTCACGATTGCCTGAAGCAACAGAAATAATCACAAAAACCAAAAGTACAATAATGCAGCCAGCCTGCTCTATGCTTGAACGAGCTAATTCATTCCATCTTTTCATGGTTATTCTTTACTCCCTGCACTTATTTTATCATAATAACGTGCAGAAATGACATTATATCTGCCTCACACTTTCTCCCTCCACAAGCTTAACCGGAACGCACACGCTCTGGGAAAAGCTGCTATCCTGCAGCATCTTAAGAAGCAGCTCCATGGCCATTTTTGCCCTGAGTTCATTGTTTTGATAAACGGAGGTAAGCACAGGCGCAACCCTCTGACAGTCAATGCTTCCATCAAATCCTACAACGGAAATGTCCTCCGGAGCCGAAATACCGCAGCTCTTAAGAAATACCATGAGATCAATTGCATAGTAGTCTGAAACCGCAAATATAGCGGTATATTTCTTTATTTTCTTCAGATTTTTCTGGTAAAAGAGATGTCTCTTTTCCCTGCTCATAGGAATCATAAGGAAGTCAGCATCCTTCCCTAGCCCCTGATTAAGTCCGTTATATCTGTCAAGATCCATACATATGTTGTTATCGGAAACGCAAAGGACCTTCTTATGCCCCATCTTCCTAAGGTACTCTCCGACCTGTCTGCCGCCGTCAAAGTCATCTATGGTAACATTGCTGATGCGTCCCTGTTCCTTCATAAAGCCGTCGTAGACAACGAAGGGACGTCTTATATGATCCCGAAGGTTCTTGTATTCATCCTCGCAAAAACCGATGATGATGAGACCATCAAGATTCCACATTGAAGAAAAGCGCACGATATCCAGGATCTCTTTTACCTTTTTCAGCATCATGAAGTACCCTGCATTCTCAATTTCGTCGGACAAATAGTTAATGGCAGAGCTAATAAAGGGATCTTCAAAAACCCTTCCCTCATACTTTTCATGATCATTGACCACAACTCCTATGATCCTTGAATTATTCCTGGCCAGGAGCGTTGCTGCCATATTTGGAATATAGCCGCTTTCCTCAAGTTTTTTCTCGACTCTCTTTACCGTTGCATCAGATATCTTTTTGGTCTTGCCATGCAGCACGTTTGATACAGTAGCCGTGCTGACTCCAAGTTCTTCTGCGATATCTATGATCCTTACCTTGTTCTCATCCCACATACTATGCCCTTACTCTATTGTGTTCATCCACTTTCTGCTTCTAAACATAAACACGGTTATGATAAATCTGACCAGTTCCTCCTGGGACAATATGAAATATACCCAGACGATTGGCAACTTAAGATACAGTCCGGTTAAAAGACCCAGTGGCACTCCCACAAGCCAGGTACCAAGTATATCTATGATCATGATGTACTTGGTCCTGCCGCCGCT
>DEEW01000011.1:553-716 GCA_002350465.1 Lachnospiraceae bacterium UBA2868 | reverse complement strand
TGGACTCCGCATAGGCCTTGTCGTATTCCTGCTCTCCCAGGCGCTTTCCGATAAGAATACCTGCTGCCTGCGCAAGTCCCGAAAGAGCTCCAATAGACAACCCCTGAATCGGTCCTGTAAGAGCCATACCTGCCAGCTCATCTGTCCCCATGTGTCCGTAAAT
>DEEW01000011.1:0-371 GCA_002350465.1 Lachnospiraceae bacterium UBA2868 | reverse complement strand
GATGCCACGCTGGCAATGGCTGCACCCTTAACTCCAAGCGCTGGTGCGCCGAAATGCCCGAATATCAGGATGAAGTTCAGCGCTGTATTGACGACAGCCGCCACGGCACTTATGTATAATGGATATTCCGAGTGGTCTTTGCACCTTATCTGCACCGCCAGTATGGAAGCTACTCCCGAAAGAGGATAAATGAGTGAAACAATGCGGACATACTCAGTTCCGGTCTCTATTACCGCCGCATCCTTCGTAAATATTCCGGTCAGTATTCCCGGAATAAACAGACATGCCATTGTTGTCAAAAGAGCTATCACCATCATGACCAGCATGTTGATCGACATGCTCACATCTACTTTTTCATCATCCTCTTTTCC
>DEEW01000204.1:606-8506 GCA_002350465.1 Lachnospiraceae bacterium UBA2868 | reverse complement strand
AGCATATCCAACATCAACGCATATGATCTTATTACCAGCGAGAAACTCAAAGATATCAATTCAACAGGATATCTCCTCCGGCACAAAAAGACCGGAGCCAGGGTTGTATGTATAGAAAATGACGATGACAACAAAGTATTTTATGTGGGATTTCGTACACCACCCGAAGATTCTACGGGAGTACCGCATATAATTGAACACTCGGTTCTGTGCGGGTCCAAAAAGTATCCGGCAAAGGACCCCTTTGTTGAACTGGCAAAGGGCTCTCTTAATACCTTTCTTAATGCAATGACTTATCCCGATAAAACGGTATATCCCGTTGCAAGCTGCAACGATCAGGATTTTAAGAACCTCTGCGATGTATATCTTGATGCTGTATTTCACCCCAATATTTATGAAAGGGAGCAGATATTCAAGCAGGAGGGATGGCATTACGAATTAGAGGAAGAAAACGGCCCCATAACTATTAACGGTGTGGTTTATTCGGAGATGAAGGGTGCATTCTCATCTCCTGATGATATGCTCTCCCGTGCGATTTTTGATTCGCTGTTTGCGGATACATGCTACGGTGTGGAGTCGGGAGGGGACCCTGACGTGATACCGTCACTTACGTATGAACAATTCCTTGATTTTCACAGAAGATATTATCATCCGTCCAACAGTTATATTTATCTGTACGGGAATATGGATTTCGAAGAAAGACTTGATTATATAGACAAAGAGTATCTGTCTTCATATGACAGGCTTGAAATTGATTCCGAGGTTCGCCTTCAGAAGAAATTCGACAAGGTCAGTGATGTTACAAAAGAATACCCGATAACGAACGATGAAAGCGAAGAGCAGAATACGTATCTGTCGTACAATGCCGTATTGTCAACGAGCCTTGATCCCAAACTCTATATTGCTTTTCAGATACTTGAATACGCCCTATTATCATCTCCCGGAGCTGTGCTCAAGCAGGCACTCCTTGATGCGGGGATTTGTAAGGATGTGCAGTCGACATTTGAAAACGGTGTATACCAGCCGTATTTTTCGATTATAATCAAGAACTCGGATATTGAGAACAAGGAGAAATTCCTTGATGTCATCAGAGGGGTTCTTAGCGATGTGGTAAATGACGGATTTGATAAAAAAGCACTGCTTGCAGGTCTTAATATTAATGAATTCCGGTTTCGGGAGGCTGACTTCGGCCATTATCCGAAGGGACTTATGTACGGGCTTACCGCCCTTGATTCGTGGCTGTACGATGATTCACTTCCGTTTGTACATATTGAAGCACTGGACACATATTCATTTTTAAGGCAGCAGATTGAGACCGACTATTTTGAAAATCTCGTGAAAGAGTATCTGCTTGACAATAAGCACGCATCTACCGTAAGTCTGCTTCCGGTCAAAGGTCTTACAGCCAAAAAGGACAAGGAGCTTGAAGCAAAAATGCGCTCCCTCAAGGAAGGTATGAATACGGATGAAGTGAAGAGACTGTATGAGGATACAAAAGCTCTTCATGCTTACCAGGAAGAAGAGGATTCGGAAGAGATTCTTAAATGTATTCCTCTTTTGAAAATATCGGACATTAAAAAGGAAGCAGAGGATTTCGTTAATGAAATAAGCAATACGGATGGCTGCGACGTTCTGTACCATAATGTATTTACAAATGGTATCGGATACTTATATATCGCATTCGACCTTGATAAGGTGCCTTCTGAGATGCTTCCGTATGCCGGAATATTAAAAGCCGTTCTCGGTCTCGTTAATACAGAGCATTACAGTTATGCGGATCTTGCAAACGAGATATTCCTTAACACCGGAGGAGTTTCGGCCGGAACCGGTATGTACACGGATGTAAACGATCCGGATGAGTTTCTGCATTATTTCGAAATGAAAGCAAAGATATTCTACAACAAGCTTCCATTTGCATTTGACATCATCAAAGAGATAATCTACACATCCGATTTTTCCGACAGGAAGCGGATGTATGATCTTATCTGTATGTTAAAATCAAGGCTTTCCGCCGCAATGATGAGCAGCGGACATGCTGTTGCGATGCACAGGGCTCTTTCGGGAATCTCCAAGCAGGAAATGATCAGCGAGAAAATGGGAGGAATTGATTTTTACAGACTGATCGAGGATATTGAGTCTGACTTTGACAACAGGTTCGATGAACTGAAGAGCAATCTTCAAAAAACAGCAGCGCTTATATTTACAAGAGAGAATTTAAGAGTATTTGACTATACGGCGGAGGAGAGCCAGCGGGATGAATTTAACGCTCAGGTGGCAGCCTTTATCAAAGCGGCTCCGGATGTTCATAATGAGATCTGCTCCATAGAATTTGAGAAGAAGAAGTTTGCCGAAGGGTACAAAACAAGTGCGAAAGTCCAGTATGTTGCCAAGGCCGGAACATACCGGAATGAGGAGCTTAAATACAACGGGGCTCTGAAGGTACTAAGGGTCATCATGGGTTATGACTATCTGTGGAATCAGGTAAGAGTGGTAGGCGGAGCTTACGGGTGCTTTTCGGGATATTCAAGAAGCGGCAAAGTAACCTTTGCTTCATACCGTGATCCCAATCTTCGAAGGACACTTGAGGTTTTTGAGGGTGCATCATCTTATCTCAAAGATTTCAAAGCCAGTGAGCGGGATATGACAAAGTACATAATCGGAACGGTATCGGATCTTGATTTTCCCCTTTCCCCGAGTGAAAAAGGGAGCAGGAGCCGTGAAGCATTCCTGTGCAAAGATACCTTTGAAAATGTACAGAGAGAAAGAGATGAGATTCTCGGCTGTACGGGCAGTGATATTTCGGCACTGTATAAGTATATAGAAGCCGGCAGGCAGGATGAGTGCATATGTGTGCTTGGCGGCGAGGAAGAAATAGAGAAGGAAAAAGATCTCTTTACAAGCATTCAGCCTTTGTTCAGGCAGTAGTATACTTGGTTTTTAAGGGAGGAAAGTCATGATGAAAAGAAAACTTACACTTACAATCTGTTTCGTTGCAGTAGCTGCCGCTCTTGCGGGCTGTGGCGGATCGGCTGCGTCGGGTACTTCGTATAACGCCAAATCCGAAGCAGCACCTGTTGCTGCCGCCGAAGAAGCGGCCGTAGACTTTTCGGATGATCTGTATGATTACGATTACGAGGCTGCAAAAGCAGATGTAGAGGAGCCGACAGAAGCTGCGGGATCTTCCGACGTTGAAAGCGTGAGTGACTCCGAGATCATGAGGAGTTCAAACAGAAAGCTTATCAAGACCGTTAATATGTCTGCAGAGACTAGGGAATTCGATAAGTTTATAGACAATATTACGGACAAGATAGAAAGCCTCGGCGGGTATGCTGAGAGTACCGATATCAGCGGTAATTCTTATGATACATATTCCGAGAGGACGGCATACATTGTCGCGAGGATCCCGGCTGATAAACTGGACAGATTTGTGACCGGGGTGGAAGAAGCATCGAATATTACCAACAAGAATGAATCTGTTGAGGATGTAACACTTCAGTATGCAGATGTTGAGGCTCACAAGGAGTCTCTTAAGATCGAGCAGGCAAGACTCAACGAGCTGCTTGAGCAGGCCGATACACTTGAGAACATCATAGAACTTGAGAACAGGCTTACTGAAGTAAGGTATGAGATCGAAAGCTATGAATCAAGACTTCGTATGATGAGTAATGCGGTTCAGTATTCTACAGTACATTTAAATGTACGTGAGGTTAAGGAATACTCACCGGATCCTGTTGAAGAGAAGTCTTTCGGACAAAGACTTGTGGAAGAATTTACGGACAGCTGCGAGACCGCATGGGAGACAATTCAGGATTTTGTTATCGGATTCATATCATTCCTGCCCATACTTTTTGTGCTGCTTATTATCCTGTTTGTCGTATTCATAATAGTGTTTGGTATTGTTAAAGCCATTATCGCTATAGTCAAAAAATCAAACAGTAAAAGCGCTGCAAAGAGAGCTGCGAAGATGAATACGGCTGTAAAGGGGCCTGTGCAGAACAATAATTCCGCCTCGCAGACCGATACATCCGCGGAGAATAAATAATGGACTCAGACGTCACAAGGGCAGGCTTTGTGGCCGTTATAGGAAGACCGAATGTTGGTAAGTCCACACTTACAAACCGTATAATCGGACAGAAGATAGCGATTACTTCCGACAAGCCGCAGACAACAAGAAACCGTATTCAGACAGTTTATACGGAAGATCGCGGACAGATAGTGTTTCTTGATACGCCCGGTATTCATAAAGCCAAGAACAAGCTTGGCGAATACATGGTAAGAGTTGCCAGGCGGACCATCTCGGAGGTAGATCTTGTGCTGCAGCTTGTGGAGGCTGATGAATATATCGGCCCCTCCGACCGGGCTATAGCAGAGGAACTTGCTAAGATCAAAGTCCCGGTGATCCTCGTCATTAACAAGATCGACAAACGTAAGCGTGACGAGCTCTTTGCGATAGTTGATTCATACAGTAAATTGTGTGATTATGATGAGGTTGTACCGGTTTCGGCACTAACGGGTGATAACGTAGATTCTCTTATAGATCAGATTTTTAAGTATATGCCGGAGGGTGTCCCCTTTTATGATGAGGATACGGTTACAGATCAGCCTGTTCGCCAGATAGTAGCCGAACTCGTCCGTGAAAAAGCGCTTAAATGCCTGAATGACGAGATTCCCCACGGAGTTGCGGTCACGGTGGAATCCATGAATTTCAAGGAAAATATCGTTGATATTGACGCAACCATAATATGTGAGAGGGAGTCACACAAAGGCATTATCATAGGCAAGGGCGGTCAGATGATCAAGAAGATCGGAAGCGCGGCCAGATACGAGATAGAAGACCTTCTTGAGAGCAAGGTAAATCTTAAGCTTTGGACTAAAGTAAGAAAAGACTGGCGGGATTCCGACATTCTGCTCAAGAATTTCGGATATGACCGGTCTTTGGTGGGGAAAGAAGCAGAGGATGGCAAATTATAATCCGGGTCCGGTTATATTAACCGGAATGGTGCTTGCATCTTCTCCGGTAAGTGATTACGACAGAAGAGTTGTAATACTCACAAGGGAGAGGGGAAAGATTACTGCGTTTGCCAAAGGCGCCAGAAGACAGGGATCCAGACTTCTTGCGGCAACAGACCAGTTCTGTTTCGGATCTTTCAAAATGTTTGAAGGACGAAGCGCATATAATCTTGTAGAAGCATCTATCTCCAATTATTTTGAAGAACTCAGGGCTGATTTTTCGGGCGCATGCCTGGGGATGTATTTTCTCGAATTTGCGGATTACTATACAAGAGAGAACAACGATGAAGTAGAGATGCTTAAGCTTTTGTACCAGTCCGTAAAAGCTATATGTCATCCGTCCCTTGATAACCGGCTCGTCAAAGTCATTTATGAGATAAAAGCTATTGCGGTAAACGGAGAGTTTCCGGGGATCCCGGCAGGAAGTAAAATAAGTGAATCCGCATCCTATACAGTAGGATTTATAGTTGACACCCCGGTTGAAAAACTGTATACGTTTGCAGTAAGCGACAGCGTTTTGTCGGAGCTTGAGAAGCTTAGTTTATAATATATGGATAAGTGTATTGACAGGGAATTTAAGAGTCTGGAAATATGGAATCTTTCGAATCTTTCATGAGAAAAAATATAATAGTATTGATAACAGTTGTGCTTCTTGTGGGCCTTGGGGCCTGCGGGAGCAGTGGAGATGACGACTACGCCGAATCAACTATGGTTGTGGCTAAAAGAGGAAGGGTTTCCGAAAGACTGATTGAAAATTTCGACAAAGATTATTACAGCCTCGATGAACTTAAAGGTGAATTTGAAACATCCATTTCACAGTATAACGACAATATCGGAGGGGAAGAGATCAGGCTCAAGAAGCTGGAGCTTAACGGATCTTTGCTTACTGTTGATCTTGAATATACCGGTCCGTCGGATTACGAAAACTTCACCGGAGAGAGCCTGTTTGTCGGAACCGTAAAGGATGCATATGACAACGGTTATTCAATGGATGTGACTCTTAAAGGTGTTGATAACGGTGACAAAATAGGAAAAGTTCAGATCATGGGACTTAGCTATAATAATATCATCATAATGAGTGAACACGTAAGAGTCAGGACGTTTGATGATATAGCTTATGTTTCCGCAAATGTTGATGTTGTGTCAGACAAAGAGGCACGGATACTTAGCGAGTCGGACGGACTTGCATATATTATTCTCAAATAGATTTAGATATATATTTCAATATAGTAAATAAAGGAGTCAAAAAATGGAAAAATCAATGGATAAGATCGTGGCCCTTGCCAAGTCAAGAGGATTTGTATATCCGGGTTCGGAGATATACGGCGGACTGGCCAACACATGGGATTACGGAAACCTGGGAGTGGAGCTTAAGAATAACGTAAAGCACGCATGGTGGCAGAAGTTTGTGCAGGAGAATCCATACAATGTAGGTGTTGACTGTGCGATACTTATGAATCCCCAGACATGGGTGGCATCGGGTCATCTCGGCGGATTTTCAGATCCTCTTATGGACTGTAAAGCCTGTCATGAGAGATTCAGGGCTGATCAGCTTATAGAGAACTATGCTGCAGAACATGATATCAAGCTGGATAGTACTGTTGACGGCTGGTCACATGAAAAAATGGAGAAATTCATTAAAGATAACAATGTTCCCTGTCCGACCTGCGGAAAGCATGATTTCACAAGCATAAGGGAGTTCAACCTTATGTTCAAGACTTTCCAGGGCGTTACGGAGGATGCAAAGGATACCGTATATCTGCGACCGGAAACGGCACAGGGTATATTTGTCAATTTCAAGAATGTTCAGCGTACATCCCGTAAGAAAGTTCCTTTCGGTATCTGTCAGGTCGGAAAGAGCTTCAGAAACGAGATAACCCCCGGTAACTTTACATTCAGAACAAGGGAATTCGAGCAGATGGAGCTTGAGTTTTTCTGTAAGCCCGGAACCCAGACAGAGTGGTTTGAGTACTGGAGAAAGTATTGCTATGACTGGCTTCTGAGTCTCGGAATCGATAAGGATCATTTAAGACTTCGTGACCATGATCCCGAAGAACTGTCATTCTACAGCGACCACACAACAGATATTGAATATGCATTTCCGTTTACGGACTGGGGAGAACTGTGGGGTATTGCATCAAGAACAGATTATGATCTTACCCAGCATCAGAACACATCCGGCGAGTCGATGGAATATTTCGATGACGAGACAAATGAGAAATACATTCCGTATGTTGTTGAACCTTCACTTGGTGCCGACCGTGTAACCCTTGCATTTTTGTGTGAAGCATACGATGAGGAAAACATCGGAACTGAGGATAAACCCGATATGCGTACGGTGCTGCATTTCCATCCGGCTATCGCACCTGTCAAGATCGGTGTTCTTCCGCTTTCCAAGAAGCTTAACGAAGGTGCGGAAAAAATCTATTCGGCACTTTGCAAAAAGTACAACTGTGAGTTTGATGACAGAGGCAACATCGGAAAGCGGTACAGGAGGCAGGATGAGATCGGTACTCCCTTCTGTGTAACATATGATTTTGAGTCCGAGGAGGACGGAGCCGTTACTGTAAGGGATCGTGACAGTATGGAGCAGGAAAGGGTTAAGATAGAAGAACTTGATGCATATTTTGCTGAAAAGTTCACATTTTAATTAAAATGTGATATATTTTTTTCTATAAAACGGAGTGGAACTCCGACTATTTTTAGGAGGATAGAGAATGAATTTACGTAAGAGAAAATGGGTTTATCTGTTTACCGAAGGTAACGCTGAGATGCGTAATCTTCTGGGAGGAAAAGGTGCCAATCTTGCTGAAATGACCAATATAGGTCTTCCGGTTCCCCAGGGCTTTACGGTGACTACGGATGCATGTACTCAGTACTATGAGGACGG
>DEEW01000204.1:442-594 GCA_002350465.1 Lachnospiraceae bacterium UBA2868 | reverse complement strand
GGCAGACAGATCAATGACGAGATCATGGGTCAGATAATGGAGTTTGTCGGCCGTATCGAGATGATCAACGATAAGTATTTCGGTGATCCCGAAAAGCCGCTGCTTGTATCTGTACGTTCAGGCGCCCGCGCTTCAATGCCCGGTATGATGGA
>DEEW01000204.1:0-198 GCA_002350465.1 Lachnospiraceae bacterium UBA2868 | reverse complement strand
CGTTGAGTACGACGTTGATCTTACTGCCGAAGATCTGAAAGCTCTTGCGGAGCAGTTTAAGAGCGAATACAAGAAGGAACTTGACGAGGATTTCCCTACGGACCCTATTATACAGCTTAAGGAAGCTGTTAAGGCCGTGTTCAGAAGCTGGGATAATCCGAGAGCGAATGTTTACCGTCGTGATAATGATATTCCTTA
>DEEW01000067.1:18114-20204 GCA_002350465.1 Lachnospiraceae bacterium UBA2868 | reverse complement strand
GGAAGGCCCGTCATACTCCTCGGCTTCTTTAAGAACCTTTAAAAGCTGGTTCGGATTTGCTCCCATGGAAACCGATGCGACATACACGTTTCCGTATGTCATAAATATGGCGCCCAGATCNNACCATGGTTGATACAAGGAGCGTATGCGATAACGATGGAAGGTCCATGATAAGCCTCAGCCTCTTTGAAAGCCTTTACGAACTGGTTCTGATCTGCGCCCATGCAAACCTGAGCAGCATATACATAACCATAGGTAGAGGACATAAGAGCCAGATCCTTCTTCCTGGTCTTCTTACCGGATGAGGCAAACTGTGCCACCGCGCCTATCTGGGTTGCTTTTGAACTCTGTCCTCCCGTATTGGAATATACTTCCGTATCAATAACAAGAGTATTAATATTTGCACCTGAAGCTATGACGTGATCCAGTCCTCCGAAGCCTATGTCATATGCCCATCCGTCACCACCATACATCCAGAATGATTTTCTTGCAAGGCAGTCGCTACGCTTAAGTATGGAGTCTGTAAGAGCGCGGTTTGAAGGATCATCCGATCTCTTCAATAGATCAGTAAGCTCATCTGAGGCTTTACGCGACCTGTCATAATCATCGAAGGAATCAATATAGTTTTGGCAAGCCTCTTTGATCTGCCCGTCTTCAGTCTTCTCAAGAAGCTCTCTTACCTTCTTCCTGGCAAGGGAGCGCTGCTGGGTAACAGACAGATAAATACCGAGCATCAGCTCCGCATTATTTTCAAACAAGGAATTGGTCCATGCAGGCCCGAATCCTCTTTCGTTAACGGTGTACGGGATTCCCGGATAGGTTGCACCCCACGCCTGTGAGCATCCTGTTCCGTTTGCCCAGTAGACCCTGTCGCCGAAGAGTTGTGTCATAAGCTTGGCATAAGGTGTTTCGCCGCAGCCCGCGCATGCAGCCGAGAATTCAAGAAGAGGCCTCTCAAACTGGCTTCCCTTAAGTGTATATTTGTTGTATGCCCCCTCTTTTTTAGTTATTGTAAGGGAATAATCCCATTCCTTGCGGGCTTCATCCGTAAGCTCTGCCGGCCCCATCGTAATAGCCTTCTCTTTTGCAGGGCAGCTTGCAACACAGCTACCGCACCCCGTACAGTCAAACTCCGAAACAGTAAGAGTATATTTGTACGGCCCCGCAGGTTTTGTATCCGCAATCTGCATTGAATCCGGAGCATTTTTTACCTCATCCTCATCAAGAAGATGGGGTCTGATGGCTGCGTGAGGACACACAAACGAACACATATTACACTGAAGACACTTATCCTTGTCCCACTTCGGGGTTGAAACAGCAATCCCCCGCTTCTCGTAGGCGGTAAGACCCATTTCAATCGATCCGTCCATTCTGTCCACAAATGCCGATACCGGAAGGTCATTACCCTTTTGCCTGTTAATGTAATCGCATACTTCGTTAACGACAGCCGGTGCATCAGGGGTTTTTGTGATCTCCTCATCCGTAAGAAGCGCCCATTCAGGCGGTACACTGACCTCATGGACATTCTGCGCTCCCGCATCTATCGCATCCGTGTTCATTTTAACTATTTTGCTTCCCTTGGTGAAATACGCTTTTTCCGCCGCAGCCTTCATTTCGGCTATTGCAGTATCAATCGGAAGGAGGTTCGATATCTTGAAGAACGCAGCCTGCAGAACGGTGTTCGTATGGCTTCCGAGCCCGAGATCCTCCGCTATGGCAGTTGCGTTAATGACAAAGAGTCTGGCTTTTTTCTTGGCAAGAAGCCTCTTAACTCTGTTAGGCAGCTCGCTTTCAAGCTCCTCGTCGGACCATGTGCAGTTAAGAAGGAAAATTCCACCCTTCTTGACCTCCGCCGCAACATCATACTGTTTTATAAAACTCTGATTGTGGCACGCAACTATATCACCTGATTTTACATAATAACTTCCTCTGATGGGCTTCTTCGAAAACCTCAGGTTTGACTTGGTAACCCCGAAGGATTTCTTGGCATCATACTCAAAATAAGCCTGTGAATACATATCCGCCAGATCGCCGAGGATCTTTGCAGTATTATGATTGGCTCCCACCGTTCCGTCGCCGCCGAGTCCCCA
>DEEW01000067.1:9111-17974 GCA_002350465.1 Lachnospiraceae bacterium UBA2868 | reverse complement strand
TGGATTGGTATCCTTGGAGGAGAGCCCGTAACGTCCGCCTATGACTTTGATTTCCCTTCCGGAGTTAAAAATTGCGGTGCATACATCAACATATAAGGGTTCGCCCGCTGCCCCCATTTCCTTGCATCTGTCAAGGACGGCTATTCTCTTAACGCTCTTCGGTATCGCCGCCATAAATTTGCCGATATCAAACGGGCGATACATATGTATCTGAAGGAGACCGCATTTGCGCCCTCTTTTGTTGAGGGCATCAATGGTTTCCTCTATTGTTCCGCAAACAGATCCCATCGCTATTATGATGTCCGTTGCATTTTCCGAACCATAGTACTGATATGGCTTATACTCGCGTCCGACAACTTCCGAAACGCGGCTCATATAGTCTTCTATAATATCCGACAGCTCGTTGTAACACTTGTTGTTTGCCTCACGGAACTGAAAATAAACATCATCGTTCTGTACCGTATTGCGAAGCATCGGATGTTCCGGATTAAGCGCATGAGATCGAAAATCATTAAGAGCTTCTTCATCCATAAGCGCCGACAGCTTTTTGACATCCGGCATTTCAATTCTTGACATCTCATGGGAAGTACGGAATCCGTCAAAAAAATGCATGAAGGGAACTTTTCCCTTTACGGCACACAGGTGTGCTACGGCAGCAAGATCCGCAGCCTCCTGGACGCTCCCCGAACAGATCATCGCGAGTCCTATCTGTCTGCATGCCATAACATCGGAGTGATCCCCGAAGATACTCATGGCATGGGTTCCCACCGTTCTTGCGGCTATATGAAGGACTGCCGGAAGATGCTCGCCTGTGATCCTGTACAAGGTCGGAATCATAAGCATAAGTCCCTGGCTCGAAGTATATGTTGTTGCAAGGGAGCCGGTCTGAAGTGCTCCGTGAACCGCTCCTATTGCCCCTGCCTCCGACTGCATCTCCACAAGCCTTACCGGCATTCCGAACATATTCTGTCTGCCCTTTGCCGCCCATTCATCTGTTTTGGCTGCCATAGGGGAGGAAGGCGTGATCGGATATATGGCCGCAACCTCCGTAAATTCATATGCGATGGACGCGCAGGCTCCGTTTCCGTCAACCGTTACAATGTTTTTTTCCATAGTATATTCCTCATTTTCCTTCTCAAGGATGAACTATTCAAGATTAAGTCTTGCTATTGCATCTTCCCGCATCTTGTATTTAAGCACTTTACCGGCGGCATTCATCGGGAACTCATTCACAAATTCAATGTATTTGGGTACTTTATGACGGGCAAGATGGGATTTGATATACTCATCCATCTCCTCCACCGTCATTTGCTCGCCGTCCTTAAGGATAATACATGCCATAGCCTCTTCACCGTACCTCTTATCCGGTACTCCGATGACCTGCACGTCCTTAACCTTAGGACACGTATATATGAATTCCTCTATCTCCTTCGGGTACAGGTTTTCTCCGCCCCTGATTATCATGTCTTTAAGACGCCCCGTGATCCTGTAATTGCCGTTTTCATCCTTTGCGGCAAGGTCTCCGGAATGGAGCCACCCCTCTGCATCTATTGTATCCCTTGTGGCTTCGGGCATCTTGTAATACCCTTTCATGGTATTGTAGCCCCTTGCACAGAATTCCCCGTTTTCGCCTACACCCACTTCTTTTCCGGTCTCCGGGTCAATGACTTTACACTCCACGTGCGGGAAGGCATAACCCACGGTTTCCGTTCTGACATCAAGAGGATCCGTCCAGGATGACATGGTGTTTCCTGGTGCGGTTTCCGTCTGTCCGTATACCGAAACTATTCCGCGCATATTCATCTCATTGGGGTCAGCCGCTCTCTTCATAAGCTCGGGAGGACAGCCTGCACCGGCCATGATCCCCGTTCTCATATGGGAAAAGTCAGTGCTCTTGTAATCCGGATGATTGAACATGGCAATGAACATTGTCGGAACACCGTTAAAGCATGTTATTCTCTCCTGATTAATGCACGCAAGAGAAGATTTGGCTGAAAAATAGGGCATCGGACATATGGTTGCACCGTGAGTGATCGAAGATGTCATCGACAGTACCATTCCAAAGCAGTGGAACATGGGAACCTGTATCATCATCCTGTCTGCCGTAGACAATCCCATGCGGTCCCCGATACATTTTCCGTTATTTACGACATTGTAATGTGTCAGCATTACACCCTTGGGAAAACCTGTGGTTCCCGATGTGTACTGCATATTGCAGACATCGTCCGGGCGAACATTCGCCGCCATTTTCTCAAGTTCCGAATCGGAAACCATACTCCTGCGGTCCATAGCCTCCTTAAAGGTCATGGCACCTGCCATCCTAAATCCTACGGTAATAACATTCCGAAGGAAGGGAAGCTTTTTGCAGTGCAGAGGTTTGCCCGCCTTTGATGATGCCATTTCCGGGCACAGTTCATTAATGATCTCCCTGTAGTTGGAATCAACCGCAGACTCTATCATTACAAGGGTATGGGTATCCGACTGCCTGAGAAGATACTCGGCCTCGTGGATTTTATATGCCGTGTTCATCGTAACAAGAACAGCCCCGATCTTGCAGCATGCCCAGAATGAAATATACCATTCCGGTACATTCGTAGCCCAGACCGCTACCTTTGACCCGCTCTTAACGCCAAGGCTCATCAGCGCCTTGGCAAAATCATTGACATCATCCCTGAACTCCTCATACGTCCTCGTATAGTCCAGTGTCGTATATTTAATGCAATACTGGTCGGGAAACTCCTCAACCATTCTGTCGAGCACCTGAGGAAAAGTCAGATCGATAAGCTCATCCTTTTTCCATACATACTGTCCCGTGCCGTCATGGTTCGGGTAAAGCTTTTTCTTCTTGCCCCGGGTATTTTCAAACCTGCTCATGTAGTTTGCAAAATACGGGAAAATCACCTCATAATCCCTTAAATCTTCCATATACTCGGGCTTCCATTCAAGAGAAATGAACCCCGCATAGTCTATTGAATAAAGCGCGTCCATGAATTCCTTTACCGGAGCACTTCCCTCACCGATAAGATTGTAAGTATCCTTATCGTCGGAGTCGCACAGATGAACATGCTTAACGTACGCACCCAGATTTCTGATGGTATCCTTCGGTTCCTCATCCGCATATCTGTACGTATAGTGAAGATCCCATAACGCGGCAAGATTATCATCCGCAAACTCATCAAGAAGCTCGCAGAGCTTCTTTGTATCCGAATATATACCGATAGTGCTGATAAGGAGTGTCACGTTTTTCTCCTTAGCCACCGGTAAAAGCTCGGCAATCCCGTTTTTTATCGCATTTTCATCATCAGTATTGATCCCGATACCGACATACGGAGTCCTCATATAACTTGCGATATCGATTATCTTTTTTATATCCTCTTTTGCATCCTGCGAGGCAAGATCATATCTTCCGTCAAATACAGGTATCTCAAGCTTTCTCTCTTTGAGCATCCTTGTAGTTGCCGCAATATTATACTGGTTAAATGCCTCGCCTTTTACAAAAAGGTCCTTATCACCTATAAGCTTATATACTTCCACTCCGGAATAATCCATCTCTTCGGCAATATCAAGGAATTTGTCGAAGGATATATCTTTCCAGCCACGTGTAGAAAATGACAGTCTCATCACTCATCCTCCTCAAATATTACCTTGTTCACAGCATTAAGATATGCTCTTATACTTGCTCCGATTATGTCCGTGGACAGTCCTCTTCCGGAATACACCTTTCCGTTTGCCCGCAATTTCACTATTGTTTCCGCTGCGGCTTCCTTGCCTTCCGTTATTGCCTTTATCTGAAAATCATCCAGTTCGTAGTGTCTTCCCGTTATATGCTCTATGGCAAGAAAAGCGGCATCTATCGGACCGTCGCCAAGGGATACTCCCTCAAGATCCTCATCTTTAGTGCGAAGCTTGACATGAGCCATGGAAGTAATGGTGTTTCCTGTATTTGTTATATAATTCTCAAGCTTGTATTTCTCCGGAACCTGCATTGCGGCCGTAGCGATGATGGCGTCAAGTTCCTTGGTGGTGACGCTCTCCTTTTTGGATGCAAGCTTTATAAAAGAATCGTACACATTTTGGGCGTCCTCTTCGTTCAGACTGTATCCCAGCTTTTCGGCAACGGAAATAACGGCTTCTTTTGAATCATGTTCCGTAAGCCGCTCTTCCCCGTTATCAACCGTATCCGTGAACTCAACGGAAGGCTTCCCGCTCTGGGGAATTGAGCAGAACCTGTGTATCTGGCTGATCATCCTTCTCATTGATGCTGTTGCGACATTCGTTCTGACTCCGAAGCTTTCTCCTTTTCCGGCTATTACTCTGCATGCATTTTCAAGAGATGCTGTATTTACCGGAAAGGCCGATGCTTTGATCTCTCCTGCGCCATGGCATAATGCGGCGATTACACACGCATCAGCCATTGCAAGTTCGTTTGAACATGATACGCCCCATGTTATTTCCGATAACTTGGGATCCGCTTTAAGCCGTTCCTCGAGGAAAGTGGCAAACTCCTCCGGAAGCATTGTTCCGGCATCATCACAGAATGTTACCGTTGTTGCTCCCTTTTCGATTGCGGCATTAACCATCTCGGATATGACCGCCATATCTCCTCTTGTAGCATCATCTATCAGAAGTTCCACATCCTCTGTATACTTTCTGCATTCTTCAACGGTAGACTTAACCATCTCTACGATTGCAGCGCTTTTCTTGTGGTAAACGTACTCCATCCTTACACTGCTGCCCGGAGCAACTACCTGAAGACGAAACCGTTTTGCCTCTGCCAGAGCCTTGGCGGTAGGAGCCGGATCGTTTCCCAAAGCTACCGGTACAGCTATAATGCTGTTCCTGACCGCAGTCACAACGGATTTGATAAGAAGACTGTCTGCTTTGCCGCTTCTGATCTCATCAAGTTCAATCACATCAACACATAGCTTATCCAGTAGCTTACCAACTTCCAGCTTTTCTTTGAATGATAGGGAATTGTCTTTCCCGTTTGAAAGCTTTCTGATCGTGCTGTCGCATACTCTGATTGTGTTCATGTGTCCGTTCTCCTTTACTGTTTTTTAAGATATTCTTTTGCAGCTTCAAGCTGGTTATCTATACCTTCTTCTTTGTACTTATCGTAGTCGAGTTCAACTTCTATGTCCGGTTCTATTCCGACTCCGTGTATGTTCTCTCCGTCCGGAGTGTAATAAGTGCTTCCGGTGATTTTTACTCCGCTTCCGTCTCCTAAAGGCATGATATTTTGTGTAATGCCCTTTCCGAAGGTCTTGGTTCCTATAATCGTCGCAAGATCATAATCCCTTAGGGCTCCCGTTAATATCTCCGATGCACTTGCCGTATTGCCGTCAACCAGAAGTACACACGGTATCTTCAGATAGTTCTCATCACCTTTATCTTCATATTTGTAGGACAATCCGTGTTTATCTTTGACAGATACAATGACGCCTTCCTTAACAAGCTTGTCGGCTATTTCAACGGATACATCCACATACCCTCCGCCGTTGGATCGAAGATCTATGATAAGACTCTTCATTCCCTGAGATTCAAGGTCATCATATGCCTCGTAAAACTGCTCCGCCGTCGCATCCGCAAACTCTGATATCGCTATATAGCCGATATCGTCATCAAACATTTCGTAATCTACACTCAGCGTGGTAATCTCATCCCTTACTATCGGGAAGGTAAGAACGTCCTCTTCTCCTTCTCTGTATACCCCCACCTTCACTTCGGTTCCTTTGGGTCCCCGCAGCTTTGAAACAACAAGGTTTAAATCCTGTCCGGTTATATCTTCGCCNNNNCCACCAGAATATCGTCGGCAAGTATTCCCGCAGCCTCGGCAGGCGAATCTTTGATAGGCTTAACAACCGTTATCACCTGGGTGTCGGGATCCTGTGTAAGATACGCCCCTATTCCCTCAAATGTTCCGGATGTATCCTCCATCATCTGATTGAATTCCTCTTTTGTGTAATAAACGGAATAGGGATCATCGAGTGATTCCAGAAGACCTTTGTACAACCCTTCCTGTAAATCTTCCTTGTCAACATCTTCGATATATGTCTTGTCGATAAGGCTGTACAGTTCATCGAGCTTATTGATGGATTTGCGATCAAGCACGGAGCTTACGGAACTTCCGAGAAGCTTCGAATACAGACTGCCGTTCATGATCATGCGAACTACAGATACTCCTGCGATAAGTATTGCCGATACCAGGACGATGCCAAGCGCGATAAGCAATCCCTGGATCATCCCTTTCTTCTGGGCTTTTTTCAGCTGGCCCGAAACATATTCCATTGAAATCTGACTGTATACCGGAGATTCGCTGTCTGCCTCTCCGGCTTTGGCCTCATAATTGTCTTCCATAATTCCTCCCTATCAGCCTATATAATTCCAAGGACTCACATATGACCCGTTAAGTCTGACGGAAAAGTGCAGATGGGGTCCCGTACTTCTCCCCGTTGAGCCTACACAGCCTATCTGTTCGCCACGTGCCACCATGGTCCCTGCTGATACCGATACCGAGCTTGCATGCATATAGATCGTTATAAGCCCGTCACCGTGATCTATCATTATGTAATTACCCATGGACGCCGAATACGAAGCCGCAATGACTTCTCCGTCGTAGGCGGCAAGTATGGGTGACCCGTTTGGTGCCGCCATATCAACTCCGTTATGAAACTGTTGCGTTCCCAGTATGGGATGGATTCTGTACCCGTAATCATCCGATATTCGTGAATATGACGGTGCGGGCCATTTGAACTGACCGCCGTCATATACGATCGCTTTTTTATTTTCGGCAAGAAGACGTTTTTTCTCCTCAAGTATTGCCGCTTCGAGATCTTTGATTATCTGATCCTGCTCGGCTATCATCGCCTGATATTCGGCAATGGCAGCCTCCTTGTTGTGGATATCGCCCTGATAGACGATGATTTCCTTCTCCTTGTCGGCCATAAGGGTTTCAACAGCATTCTGCTCGTTAAGCATGGCTGCCTTGGCCTCTTCAAGCTCCGCCTTCTGTTCTTCAAGTGCCTTTTCTTTCGCATCGACCGCTTCCTTGGCGGCAACGTAAGAATCAAGCATTCTCTTGTCATATGCGGACATCTTGTTTATAAACTCGGCTTTATTGAGAAAATCCACAAAACTCTTCGAAGACAGCAGCATCTCGGCCGTGGAGGCCTCTCCGTGTTCGTATATGAACTTGATACGCCTTTTCATTGCATTGTACTGCGTATCCTCTACAGCCTTGGCTTCTTCAAGTTCAGCCTCCGTCGTCTGAATCTCAAACTCCTTGTCTGAGATCAGCTGGTTCAGACTATCTATCTTATCGTTAATATCCGCCAGATCCGAGTCAAGTTCGGTTATATAATCCTCAAGATTATCCTTGGTCTTCTCCAGATCCGCCAGCAGTGATTTTACGTTGGTAAGACTGCTTTTTAGCGCTTTTCTTTCCTCTTCGGCCTGTTTCTTGCTCTCTTCACTCTCTTTTATTTTGTCATTTGTAAGAGTGTCCGCATGCACAAATAGCGGCACATGTGCCGCTAATAATGACCATACTATCAACAATCCGACAAAACGCGCTCCCCTTTTGCGTTTCATATAATTCCCCTTCTTACCTTTTCCGGCTAAACTTTCAAATGTCTCCTGACTGTAATTAGACTTCCCAAAAATCCGATCCCCACCCCAAGGATCAAAGATATCGGAATCAAATTCCTGAACAGTTCAGCCGCACTCATAAACTTAAGCATGTCAGACAATACGGCAAAATTAGCATTGGCATATTCTATCATCAAGTTATATAGGTAATAGATGGCTACAAGCGGTAGGGCCGATCCTATCAGACCTATTAGGATTCCTTCGATCACGAACGGAGATCTTACGACAAAATCCTTTGCTCCGATCAGTCTCATAATGCTTATTTCCTCGCGCCTTACGGAAATGCCCATCGCAACCGTATTGCTGATCAGGAATACCGATACAAGCAGAAGTATTGCTATGATTGCCAGTGAAACATAACTGATAAGTATATTTACGTTTGTCAGAACCTCTGCGGTAATATCGGATCTGTTAACTTCTCTTATTCCCGGAACCGATTTAAGCCATTCAACAAGCTCGGGCTGCTTTGATACATCCTTGAGATATATCTCGTAGTTTTCCGATCCCTCCAGGGGATTATCGCCCTCGTATCCGTCAGCATATTCACCGAGATAATCATCCTTGAAGCTGTCCCATGCTTCCTCCGATGATACAAACTTTATTTCGGATACCTCTTCTCTTGACTGAATCTGGGCTCCTATCTGCTGTATCTTGTCATCTTCAAGACCTTCATCAAAGAACACCGTTACGGCAACTCCGGATTGTGCTGCTTTTACGCTGTACTGCACATTTATCACAAGGCAGTAGAACAGTCCGAACAAGAAAATACAGGATGCGATTGTTGCTGTCGTGGCAAGTGAAAAAACCTTATTTCTGAAAATGTTCTTGAATCCCTGCCTGAATGTATACCAAAGTGTACTAATCCTCATCTATGTACTCACCCTTCTCTTCGTCGCTGATGATGATTCCTTTTTTCATTGTAATAACGCGCTTGCGCATCGCATTTACGATCTCTCTGTTATGGGTTACAACAAGCACGGTCGTACCCCGTCTGTTGATTTCCTCAAGAAGTTTCATGATCTCCCATGAATTTCTCGGATCCAGATTACCGGTAGGCTCGTCCGCAAGAAGAATAGGCGGATTGTTTACGAGAGCTCTTGCAAGGGCAACTCTTTGCTGCTCGCCACCCGAAAGCTGCCACGTTTTTGCCTTGTATTTTCCGGCAAGTCCCACAAGCGAAAGCATCGCCGGAACATTTTTTCTGATCTGCCTTGTC
>DEEW01000067.1:8750-9067 GCA_002350465.1 Lachnospiraceae bacterium UBA2868 | reverse complement strand
AACTTCGCAACCTTACGCCTGCGAAGTCTGGACAGATCATAATTGTTTACCACGATCCTGCCGCTCGTAGGTGTAAGCTCACGCAGAAGCAGCTTAATAAGTGTGGATTTTCCCGATCCGCTGTCTCCGACGATAAAAACAAATTCCCCTTTTTTGATGTGCAGGCTGACATCGTTAAGTGCCGGCACACCCGTGGAGTACGATTTGCTTACTGACTCCATTGTAATCATGTTGTTTCCCCTTTTTTACCCTTATGTTAAATCTGAATTTTCCATATACCTCATATACTTCACAACCATCAGGGCGATCTTGAAGGT
>DEEW01000067.1:6015-8736 GCA_002350465.1 Lachnospiraceae bacterium UBA2868 | reverse complement strand
GGTGATGGCGTCCTCAAACACCCTAAGATCAAGGCCTGTTGATTTTTGCAGTTTATCAAGACGGTATACAAGCGTGTTCCTGTGTATGTATAACTGACGACTAGTCTCCGAAACGTTAAGGCTGTTTTCGAAGAACTTATTAATCGTCATAAGTGTTTCTTCATCAAAGTCCTCCGGACTTCTTCCGTCAAAAATCTCCTCAATGAACATTTTGCACAAAGGTATTGGAAGCTGGTAAATGAGTCTTCCGATTCCCAGTGAACTGTATGCAATTATATCCCTGTCATCGAAGAATATCCTGCCGACATCGAGAGCCATCTTGGCTTCCTTGTATGATCTCGACACTTCACGAATCTCTCCGACTATCGTGCCGTACGAAACATGGCAGTCTTTGCCGGTCTGCTTGCTTACTATGTCAAGAATCTGTCTTGCAGCTTTATCAACATCCTCATAAGTCTCATTTGCAGCGAGGTCCCTTACGATAATGATTCCCTGGTCATCGACCGCGGTAATAAAGTCCCTGATCCTTGACTTGAAGAATGTGCGGAGATTTTCGAGCACATTTACTTCCTTGGCGGAAGGTGTTTGGGCGATGATCACGATCCTGCGTGCTTCAGCATCTATATGAAGTTTTTGGGAACGTGTATAAATATCTACAAGAAGAAGATTATCAAGTAACAGGTTCTTAATAAAATTATCCTTGTCAAACCTTTCCTTGTACGCAATCAGAAGATTCTGTATCTGAAAAGCCGCGATTTTACCAATAGTGTAAGAATCCTCATTGGTTCCGCAGGCCACAAGTATATACTCTATCTGAAGTTCGTCATATACTTTAAAAAACTGATACCCGGAAATTTCCTGACTGTCTGCGGGTGACTGTGTAAAACCCGCTGCAGCCTCATGATAATTGATGGTTTCCTTGAAGGTCGAGGCAAGCACCTTACCATCAACATCAATTACCGCCAACTCTGCCCTCGTAATACCCTTAAGCCCCTCAATGGTACTCTGCAGTATTTGATTTGAAATCATACCTATCTCCTTCGTATATATGTCTGTATAACCCCCACAGACGTTATATCGAATATTCTAATACATATCGACAAAAAAGAAAAGATTTTTTGGCACTTTTTCACAAATGTCAATCAACTCTGAACATTTCACATCTATATCTGTCAAATTCAAAATCTGCCATCTTAGTCATCGATAGACCATTAGACGAAAGCAGCTCCATGTCCTCTTCATTGGGCCTGTAACCGTCGAGGACCGTGATCCATAGTGTCGACCCTCTTTTCTGTGCCTCATTTATCGCTTCCTCAAGCGGATAAACAAATGTCAGTTCCGCAGTCTGCTTATCAAGGTATGTATAAAACGGGATGCAGTACTGCATCTCCTCATGTCCTCCTATTGAAAAATACACATCACCCTCACGGATATTGTCCCGCAAAAACAATATCTCTTCGTCCGCGCTGCTGCCGTATTCAATATTGTACTCCACCGAATAGGAGCACACCCCGATTATCAGCGCCAAAACTAACGCAGCGTAGTATTTTACATCGGATCCTCCCAGCATAACGGCAGCAAACAGCCACAACAGACCGATTGAGAAGAAAAGGTATCTGTCAACAAATATATTTGCCTCCATAACGGCACAAACCGCGGTTCCGAACAAAAGAACCCCGTAATACACCGTAAATGAGCATATTGCAAAAATATACTTTGACTTGTCGCTCCCGTCCCTGAATGCGTAAGCAAAGAAAATCACAAGCGCAGCCAACATAAGCAGCCCGCATAGAACGGTGGCGGCACGCACTCCCACAATATACGGATATATACAGTATCTTACAAAAGTCGCAGCATCAATATCCGGCATCGAAAAATAACCGGACACCCTCGAAAACTGTTTCAGTGTAACGATAAGGCAGGGCAGATACAGAAGAAAAGTGGCAAGCAGGCATAAAAACCAGTTTTTCAGCTTATCCCTTTTTATGAATATAAAATACAAAAGAAGGTAAAAATATGCGAATGCTACGGTGACAAACGCAAAATGATGGGAATACCCCGCAAGTGTGGACAGCAGCGTGAATGCCGTCCAGTTTTTTGCCGAAGGTTCGCAAACGATCTCATAGGCATATATTCCGGATGCTGTCGCGAAGAAAAATCCCAGACTGTACATCCTGATCTCAACACCGTAGTACATAAACAGAGGCATAAAAGTGATAAACAGCATGAATAACAGCGCCGTCCGGAACCCGAAACGTTTCCTTACAACAGTCGCACCGAGAAGAAGCGTCAGCAGCATCGGAACAACCGAAGTTATTTTCATAACAGGAATGGTATAACCGAAAATATCTGTCGCAAGTTTTAGTATGATATTGTAAAGAGGCGGGAGAGTATCGGCCATGGAGCGCTCGATCACGCCCCGAAAATCGGTGTGCACAAGCGATGCGGTAAATGCCTCATCCATCCATACGTTATTATTCCATACCAGTGACAGGTAAACCGCCGAAAGGAGGATAAATACGGTAAATACTATCTTTATTTCGTTTTTTTTGAAGAATTCTTTCATAACGGGTATTTATTTTACAAAAGTTGTGTTATAATTAATCTGAATCTTAAGGAAGGAGCATGTTATATGGAATTAAGTATCGATACAATACCTTATATTTCAATGGCCATGGCGCATGAAAACGTTATGTCGGCGGTCGGCACAAGCATGCTTGA
>DEEW01000067.1:1024-5937 GCA_002350465.1 Lachnospiraceae bacterium UBA2868 | reverse complement strand
CTCCGGTGATCAAACCTTTTTTATTCTATGGCTATTCTATGGCAAATCCTCCGAACTGGAGATAACCTTCACCCTCGAAAGTAAAATACAAACTGTTCACGCCGTCCGGAAGCTTTATATCTCCCGGGATGTCATGCCACACATTCGCGTACTCTATCCCAAAACTGCCCAGTAATTCTCCGTCCCATTTGGTCCTGACTTCCAAACGCCCGTTGGCATAACCCTTTGTCCTGACCGATGTAACCCTTGTATTTTTACATTCAAAATACTTAAATCCGGCTCTTGCGTGGTTTCTCATATTTGCAACATAGCCGTTGACCTCGTCTCCGTCCCTTCCCTCCTGTGTGATCTTGGGGAATCTGTCATCCATCCATCCAGACCAGGGAACATACAGTTCTTCCTCATCGGTAAACAGATTGCATGCAAGATATGCGGGATAAAATCCCGGCTCGGTAAAAGGCGTTCCCCCGCAGGAAGTGATCTCGGACTGGTAAAAACCTAAATCTCCCTTCGGAACAAGCTTCTCGAAGCATCCCTGACGGCTGTAATTTGTCCCGTTCGTATGTCTGTGATAGAAAATATACCACTGATCAAGTATGCGGATCATGCTTCCGTGATTATTTGCACAATACATTCCCGGCATATCCGCTCTCTTGTATGTATCCGTTCCTATATCCCCGTTATCGACGAGAACACCTCTGTATGTAAAATCACCATCCGGTCTCGAACTTGTGGCATAGCACAGCTCTCTGCACACCTGTGAAGAGTATATAAAGTAATACAGATCATCCTTCTTCCTGATTGACGGCGCCTCGAAGAACGCATGACCTTCATACTCCGTTCCGATGCTGTTGTGTGTTGCGGGAACAACAAATACGGGAGATTTTTTTACGGTCAGCATATCCGAGCCGAGAACGGTACACATGGCACCGTGTCTTCCGTTATCAGGTATCGGGCAGAATCCGGTATACAGATACGTCACATCACCTTCCGTCAGTACGCCGGGATCAAACTGGGGCTCGTCGCCCTCTTTTTCTCCGAGCCTTACTCCGTCCTCATAATGAACGTACCCGTAGAATTCATATTTACCTGCAGGTTCATCACATACGGCAACCGATACGATTCCCCAATTGGACAGTACATAATAAAGATAGTATCTTCCGTCAGGTCCCACCGTCACATCGGGAGCATACAGATTACCCTGAAGGTCGGTATTGGCCGGATCATCCGATTTTTTGTAAATAACACCTTCATAACGCCAATTGCCCAGATCATTTACATCCGCAGACCAGCAGACATAATCTCCCATGCAGTAAACATCCCCGTTGAACTTGTCATGTGAGCCGTAGACATATACTCTGTCACCAAACACATAGGGTTCTCCGTCAGGTATGTATTCCCAGGAAGGAAGATAAGGATTAGTGATCTGTTTTAAAGTATCCATCGTCATTTTCTCCCGTCATATTTATTCATTACATTCCCAGCGCGGACAACAGCGGTCTGAGTCCGAACATGATAAACAGCGTGAAGCATATAGCAAGTGCCGATGAGAATGTAAGCCAGCGTCCTTTGGACTGTCCTGTTTTGAACATGGAAACCAGTTCTTCAAATCTGTTCTCGTGCTTGGAGATAAACACCACACACGGAATCAGTATCAGTAAGCTGATGATTGCACCAACAAGTGTTACTGCAAGCAGAATATAGATCATATCACTGCCCCTTGCTGCCTCGGCAGCAGCTGCAAGATCCTGAGCCGAGCCGATTTCTTCGGTGATGCCGGTCATTACCATGATCATCAGCATATTACATCCGTTAATACACATATGAATTATCATTGACGGATAAACACTTCCTGCGGCTTTATTGATAACAGAAAACAACACTCCGAGAACAAAAGCGTATGCCGCCTGATTGAAATTAAGATGGGCAAGAGCAAAATAAAGTGCCGATATAAGGCCGGCTCTCATCGGCCCGATGATAAGCTCATATCTCCTGTTAAAGACCGACCTGAATACAAATTCCTCGCAAAACGGGCCGTATATTGATGCCAAAAACCATACTGCCACATTTGAACCTCCGAGAAGTGTATCACTCATTTGAACCATTGTATTGCTTACAAATATCTGGGAAAGCACATTAAAAAATGATCCGACACCCCAGACAAGAAAGCTCATAAATACACTTATGAGTGCGGTTCCAAGTTTTACACCCCTAAAACCGAGATCCTCCGAAAAGCTCAGCCTGCTATTTATCACATATATTAATGCCGGAATAAAAATCACAAGCTCCGAAATTATAAGACTAAATTCAACCGGAAGCGTTATTCCTTTTTGCTCCAAAATATTGACCGCAACAGAACATATAACATGCACGGCCATGGCAATAAAAAAGAGCCACCCAAGTGCACTTGCCTCTTTTTTTAAATTATCTTGCTGCAATTACCTCCACCTCTATTAATACATCCTTCGGAAGCCGGGCTACTTCAACACAGCTTCTGGCCGGAAAATCACTTTCAAAGAATGTCGCATACACCTCGTTTACCTTGGCAAAGTCATTCATATCCTTGATGAATACCGATGTCTTGACAATATTATCCATAGACAGACCGGAGGCCTCCATAAGGTTCTTAACGTTGGTCAATGCCTGTTTTGCCTGAGCTTCAATACCATCCGGAATATTTCCCGTTGCCGGATCAACCGGTATCTGACCTGATGCAAACACAAAACCGCCTGCCTCGATTGCCTGCGAGTAGGGGCCTATAGCTGCCGGTGCCTTGTCAGTTGCAATTATCTTTTTTCCCATCATATCCTCCTTACCGAATTCTCTTCTATTACTATTCTGTGTTCCTTGTACAGTCTTCCTATGGCACGTTTAAAGGCATTCTTGCTCATTCCGAACTTCTGCCTGATAACCTCGGGTGATGCCGAGTCTGAGAACGGAAGCACCCCTTCGTATGCATCTATTACTTCCATGATGCGGGCGGCATCCTCGTCCATCTGTATATATGCTTTCTTGCGGGCCGAAAGTGTCAGTTTCCCGTCTTCTCTTACCTGCGTAACCCTCGCATCCACAATATCCCCTATATGAATGTCGGGATATACCTCCCGGGCCGGAATAAGTGCGGAATACTTATCATCAACAGCCACAAATGCTCCGAATCTTTTGCTTATCTGATAAACCCTGCCCTTAACGTTATCATCTACCTGATAGGGAGATTCGCAGGACAGATATTCATAAACGTTCATTGTCAGTGCAGGCCGTCCGCTTTTGTCAGTATAAAGGCTTACAAGGACTTCCTCACCCTCCGAAACCCTTTTTGTCTGCTCCGCAAAGGGAAGGAGTATGTCCTTTTCCCTTCCGCCGTCAACAAATGCACCTATCGAAGTAACGGCCGCTACTTTTAAAAGTTTAACTTCACCGAAATCTATCATTTCATTCCCCGGCCTTGAAAGATATTATCCACGGTGCGGGCTGTGTATCAACATTATGTCTGCTCGTAACCTTCGAAACACTGATCTGTATTATCTCGGGATCGGATATACAGAAGTTCCTGCACTTTTCGATCATCGATGCCGCAACCACAAAATCAAGGGTATAGATTACGAACTCCATCTTCGGGTTGATCTTAAGCAGGCATTCAATTTCCTGTTCCATTGAAGCGCTTGCAACAAGCATTGTTACGTCGGGAACCGGAAGATCCTTCATCGTCTCGTCATCGATATGGTCTATTATCGTTACATTGTTAAGTCCAAACTGCTCAACATTTTCCTCAAGGGCATTCCTGTCATTGCCGTTGTATTCAACAGCTATTATCTCGCCCTCCCCGTTAAGAAGTCCCGCCTCAACCACAATAGACTCGGCAGAAATCGCACAGATATTTTTGCCTTCCTCGATCTGCATCTTGGAGAGGATAACAGCTCTTATCTCGCTTCCCACATACTTGACACTCCCCTTTGCAAGCGTCCTGTTGTCTATACCGAATCTCATTGTTGCCCTTGCGTTGGGGTTAAGGATTATCATTCCGGCAGATGCATTGATACCCCGGTCGATCATGTCACTGACATAGTCTTCCTTGATAGGACCTGCCGGATCACTTCCTTCGTTGTAAATGACTTTACATTCACCAAGTCCGGCATTATACATTCTGTAGAAAATGTCGGGATGTCCCGCCTCGGTAAATACAAGAACACATCTGTGCACTTCGCAGGTCGGTATCAGATTCTTATTTTTCCTTGTAATATCAAGGATTTTTACATGTTCAAGATCTATATCCGTATTCTCTGAGAAATACTCAAGCCACGAAATGATATGTTTGTTGTTAAACAGACCGTTTTCCATTTTACACCACCTTACCTGTTACATCTGAATAAGAGATCTTCCCATCTTCTGTCGACTTCTTCCTGAAACTGTGCAATAAGATCCTCACATCCCGGCTTGAACAGGTGCTTAAACCTTCCCTGCTCACGCAGAAAATCCTCAATCGGCAGTTTCTTCTTCGGCTCATATGTAAGACGCCAGTTACCGTGATCGACCTCAAACATAGGCCAGTAACAAGTATCGATGGCAAGCTGGCATATTTTCATGATTTCGGATGTTTCGTATCTCCACCCACGGGGGCAGGGCGCCAGCACGTTAAGGAACGCCGCACCTTCGGTGTAGATAGCTTTTTCCGATTTGATATGAATATCCTTAAAATCCTTAGTAAACGTTGTCTGGGCAACATAGGGAACATGATGTTCCGCGATTATGGCAGCCAGGTCCTTCCTGGTCTGGACCTTACCGTTACTCTTCTTTCCTACCGGTGTTGTGGTTGTATCGGCAAACTGCGGGGTTGCTGAGGATCTCTGAATTCCGGTATTCATATAGGCACCGTTGTCATAGCAGACATAAACCATGTCATGTCCCCGCTCCAT
>DEEW01000067.1:726-973 GCA_002350465.1 Lachnospiraceae bacterium UBA2868 | reverse complement strand
GCCAAATGTGATGAACTTAAAGTTCTCATCTTCAGGCAGCCTTCCTCTCTTCTTAAGCGCCCGGTAAGCTGTCTCTACACCCGATAAAGTTGCTCCGGCATTTTCGAAGGCGTTGTGTATGTAGCTGTCCTCCCATGCCGTATAGGGATACATAAAAGATGATACTTCAAGGCATCCCGTGGCATTTCCTATTACAGCCCGGTCTCCTTCGTGAAGTGCCCTCAAAACCGCACGTATGCCTATAGTG
>DEEW01000067.1:0-692 GCA_002350465.1 Lachnospiraceae bacterium UBA2868 | reverse complement strand
GCTCCGCATCCCGCACACATTCTGTGCCCGGCGGAAAGCCTCTCGGGCTTGCTCATTACTTCTTTCAGATTATATCCTGCCATTTATTGTCCCTCTCTCGTTCTGAGTCCGACATATCTACATTGTCTTACCTGCTTCTTGTTTTCGACAACATCCTTTAATTCCTCGAATATGCCTGCTGCCGTTTCGGTTGTAAAATCACGTCCCGCAAGGCCGTACACATAATTTACGACCTCCGTATTAACCTTATTCATGAAAAGAGCTGCCGGAACCTCGCTTGCAAGCGGTCCTCCGTGACCGTTGTAACTTTCGCACCTGTCCATTACGGCTACCGCTTTACACTTTGAAAGCGCTGCTGCGATCTCCTCAGCCGGGAAGGGACGGAATACACGGAGTTTTAGCACTCCGACCTTCATTCCCTTATCCCGAAGATCGTCTGCCGCCTGCTTGGCCGTTCCTGCCGCACTTCCCATTATAAGCATTATATAATCGGCATCTTCGCATCTGTATTCTTCAAAAAAGACAAATCCTCTTCCGAACTTATCGCGAAACCTTTTGGCAACTTCCCTGATAACTTCCTTGGATCTTATCATAGCCGCTTCCTGATTGTATTTGGCTTCCATCGAATAATTCGATACGGCATAAGGCCCAACAGCGATTGGCTTTCCGGGATTAAGCAGGAATTCTTCCGG
>DEEW01000164.1:415-9039 GCA_002350465.1 Lachnospiraceae bacterium UBA2868 | reverse complement strand
GGATGGTAGTAGATACATGAAGAAGATCCTGATCAAAAAGATGTTTCGAGATCTGCGGATAAATGCCGTTCAGTTCTTTGCGATATTTATCATGTGTCATCTGGCGATGTTGCTTCTAGGGGCTTTTGATGCTGATAACTCGGGAAGGCTCTATTCGGCAGACAGATATTATCGCGAGACTAATTTTGCGGATCTGTTTCTGACATCGGAAGGATTTTCCAAGGAGGACATACAGGATATACGGCAGATTGAAGGCGTAAAGGATGCGGAGAGAAGGGCTTCCCTTACCGGAAAGGTTACAAATATCTCCGACAGGAAGATCGAACTTAACTTCCTTGAAAGTGATAATATCTGCAGGCTTTATACCGAAAAAGGGGATCCGTATACACAGGGGATGAGCGGAATCTGGATCGACCGTCATTTTGCCGAAAAACAGGGCATAAGTATCGGTGATACCCTCACGATTTCGTGCGGGGAGGCCTCATTTTCGGAAATGGTAAGGGGATTTGTCGACAACTCCGAGCATACTAACTTTATCATAGACGATACATATCTTGATACCGAATATGGTGAGTATTGCTATGCATTTCTTGACTCTTCGGAATACCCGTTTAATGACATAGCGTTTGACAAGATACTTGTTGATGCGGCTAATGTAGATGCCCAGGTAAATCTTGATGATAGGGACCGTGAAGAGTTAAAAAAGGTTAAGCTATCCATTCTCGACACGATCTCCAAGTCTTCGATGAGCATTATCATGAAATATGAACAGTCAGGCTATGAGAGCCAGATGTCCGACTGCAACTTCAACAACATGATGATCATGATCTTTCCTCCGCTGTTTACTATGCTTGCCGCGCTAAGTACTGTAACGACGATGTCGAGACTTACCGCCAAGCAGAGGACGGTGATAGGAACGCTGAAGGCACTTGGTTTTTCGAAGAAAACGGTCATTTTTCATTACGTCTCGTATTCCGTGTTCCTGTCGGCAATAGGATGCATAACAGGCGCGGCGCTGGGACACTTTGTGCTCGGCAGCTGGCTGTTTGAAGATTTTATCGAATATTACTCTGTTCCCGATTCGGTACTTAGGATGTCGTATAAAGTTCCTCTCGTTGCGGCGATGATCATAGTCCTCGCGGTTATTGCCAACTATCTTTCGTGCAGAAAGCTGCTTGTGCAGAATGCGGCCGTGATCCTGATGCCGGAAGCTCCGAAGGCAGCGGGCGCCGGCAGTATTGAAAAACTCAAAATATGGAATAAGCTTAGTTTTGCGACAAGATGGAACCTAAGGGATATCAATATCAATAAGTTAAGGTCGCTCATGGGCATATTCGGCGTGGTCATCTGTTCGTCCATTCTCATGGGTGCATTTGGTATACAGGAGAGCATAGGATATCAGGACACATGGCTGTACGGGGACTTAAAGCCGGCCGCGTATACTATCACCGTGTCTCCGGATTACGGATATTCGTGGGCTTATGATATCGCAAGAGAATATAACGGACAGCTTGTCATGCAGACCGATGCGGAGATCACTGGCAGGGATGACAGCAGACTGTTTACGCTCACTGTGGTTGATGAGGGAAACCTGTTAAGGTTTCATAACACAAAAGGAAATTACATAACTTTGCCTGATTACGGAGCCATGATAAGCGAAAAAGCCGCAGATACACTCGGCATTTCCGTCGGAGATATGGTCTCTTTCCGGCTTCCGGGAGAGAAGAAAGAGTATTCGGTAAACATAGCGAAGATACACAAGACACCCGAGGCTCAGGGAATAGTCATAAGCCGTAAATATTTCGAGAGTCTTCACGGGGAATTTGATCCCAAGATCATATATACAAACATGACCCCGCCGGACACACTTGCTGCCGAACTGAAAGAGGTAAGCGGTGTTAATTCAAGGGAAAAATATGTTGCCGCACTTAAGAGAAACAACGCATCAACGGCGGAACTTGTGTATGTCATAGTCATAATAGGTATCATTATCGGCTTTGTAGCCATGTATAATACAGGGGTACTGTCATTTGCGGAGAAAATGAGAGATGTCGCAACCCTAAAAGTTCTCGGCTTTCCGACAAACAAGATAAGATGGATACTCCAGCAGCAAAACCTGTTCATTACGGGGGTCGGAACACTGATCGGAATAGGTGTAGGGCTGGTGCTTATAAGGGTTCTGATGAACTCACTGGACCCATCCGGTGATTTTCTGGTTGATCTTTCTGCAACGCCGTATCTGCTTGCGATATTGTTTTCGTTTGTTGTATCGGTTGCTGTTAATGGTATAATATCGACTAAAGTAAAAAGCATCAATATGGTTGAAGCCCTTCAGGGAGTGAAATAGATTTATGAGTAAAGTTATTAAAGGCATCATCGTAGCAGTGGTTCTTCTGGCGGCTATAGGCGGTGGGGCATGGTATTATCTGTCCCCCGATGAAGTATCTGCAGTAAGAGCCGGAAGAAGGGACGTAGTGCCCTCGATTTCACTTGTCGGGAATGTGGAGGGAAACGAGCCTGTTACGGTTTATGCCCCTGTTTCCGGGACGATAGAAGCCAAAAACGTTAATGTCGGCCAGAGAGTACACAAAGGCGATGTTCTGCTCTCTTATGCGACAGAAAAACAGGAAAATGCAATAGACATCGCAAGGATCACGCTTGACTATGATCAGCAGATAGTAGATGCGATAAATAAGAGCCGCTCCGAGAACAAGGCGAAGGTTGCCAAAGCCAACCAGATGATCAGCCAGTGCGAGGTTGTATACGCAACACTCAAGCTCAACATCATGGCGCTTGACTCGGGGACGTACAGCAAGGATTACGACAGGAAAGCCAAGACGCAGATCATCGAAAACGATATCCAGAAAATGGAGAATGAGGTTTCAGAAAAGCAGTCGGAACTTGCCAAGATAGAGGCGGATCTTAAGAAGGCAGAGCTTACCGAAGACAAGACTAACGTAGGGAAACTGACCGAAGAGGCCAAGAGCATTCAGGACAAAATATCAGAGACAAATGAGGCGATCAGCAGAAGCAGGAGAGATATAATATGTCTTCCGATCGAGGGGATGGATCCCGCAACATACGATCAATACCAGTCGCTGCAGAACGATCTTGAGACAGTAACAAGACTGTGGAGTGATGCAAGGACCGAAAGAGACACGGCCCAGTCAATGGTAAAAGCATATGACGAACTGCTGGGAAATGAGAAAAATGCGGCTCTCGACGAGCTGACTCTTGATGAGGCATTAAAGGAACTCGAAAAGGCAAGCGGTGGGAGCGTTGCGCCTTCTGATGGTATTATCATCAAATGTTATGTTGATACGGGCGCGTCTGTCGAAAAGGGGAATCCTGTCATTGAAATGCAAAAAGCCGACAGCTACATGGTAAAACTCCTTGTTTCCAAGTATGACATCACGTCGATAAAGGAAGGTCAGTACGCCGAGATCAGGATCGGAAATGCCGAATATAAGGGAGCAGTCTCAAATATCAGCCAATATGCCCAGACCGATTCATCAGGTAAAGCCAAGGCAGAGGTAAGTGTTGACATTTACACAGAGGATCCGCTGATAGTCGGAATGGAAGCCGATGTTACGATAAAGCTTGAAAACATAAGCGATACACTTACGGTTCCGAACGAGTGTGTATACGTCGATGATTCGGGGAGCTACGTATTTACGACCGATGAAAATCATGTGGTGAGAAGACGCTACATAGCAGCGGGTGTTAAGGACGCGACATATACCGAAGTGATAAGCGGCCTTAACGAGTCGGATATCATAGTATCAGACCCTGCGGCACCCGATTATGAGGGCGAAAAGGTAGAAGAAGACATGTTATAAGGTACCATAAAGCTCATCCGGTTATATCCGGCCGTAGGCTGGTATTTCTTGTCATAGAATCTTCCCATAAGGGATGCAACGAGATATGTCCGTATTCCCGTAGGCAGCATATCTTCATCGGACAGATTGACTTCTTCGCCATCGTACCATATCACGACATTTACGGCCTCATCCCTGCAATTGACGAACACATCCGCATTAACGTCATCAGCATCTTTATTGACGTCAAGTATCAGCATTGAAATATCCTCAAACAGCAGCATTACCATATTTCTGATCTTGCCGGGAACGCTTTGATCCTGCAGAAAATCATTTACCTCATCTCTTACTCTTACCGCATCAAGTTCGGTAATCCTGAAGTTGAAGTTTTGTGAGGCACTTGCATTGTCGCCGATAAGGAACGGAAAATCATCCTTCCCGTACTTTCGGATCACGTAGATTGAAGAAAGCGCAAGAGTGACATATGTGCAGAGTGCTTCGCCGAGCCATATCCCGTTTATTCCAAGCAGCAGACCGAGTGAAGTGTTCAGGATTATCCTTACAACAATGGAATCGAGAGTGTTAGACAGAACCGTAATCCTGTATTTTCCTATATTTGTATAGTATTCCGAAAAGATCGACAGCAGGATGCAGGGGATGCAGGAAAGGGAGCATAATCTGCATGCGACAATCGCTTTTTGTGCAAGATCAGGATCGGCTATATCGTACATACGCGGGAAGATGGGTGCAAGGAAAAATATTACCGCAATAAACACACTGCCTATGATAAGAAGTACCCGTATACCGAACTTCAGAAGATTCTTCATTGCATCAATGTTGGAATCACTGTGATATGAAAGTAGCATTGTCTTCATCGACTCGCTCACTCCCTCGCCAAGAGACATCAGGTCATAGATCATGGTTGCGATCGCCAGAAGAACAAGATATCCCGCTCCGAACATATGCACGATAAATGCATTTATAAGAAGCGAATATAAGCAGTCGCAGCCGATGTTTATCGCATCGGTACCACCTATAATAAGGATTTCCTTTATATCGGACATTCGGAAGATGACAACGGGTTTTACCCTGTACTTCTTTCTGAAGAAATGGGACAGCAGAAAAAGGAAGGACAGGATGAGACCTATTGCCGAGCCGAGCGATGCGCCGAGTATCCCCATGTAATGAACAAGTATGATCGAAAAGACGGCATTTCCGATAAATACAACCGCTTCGCTTGCAGTAGAGGTGATCTCGTCACCGTCTATATATACTATTTCTGTAAGAAGTGAAGTAAGCGGGTTAATCAGGAATGTAAACCTATAGAAATAGAAATACTTCTCGCCGTATGAGCGGACTGCCCCTTCGGCACCCATCATGTCAAAGAAAAGGTTTTGTCCGGTAAATGCGGCAAGGGAGAGGAGAGCCCCGAATATAACAGCTATTGCTCCGGACATTCCGAGAATCTCTCGTGCCTTTTTCGAGTCATAGTCAGCGACAGCTCTTGTATACAGAACGGCTGCGCCCGTACTTACCAATATCTCAAAAATCATTCCGAATGTAAAAAACGGAGCAACCAGAACTGTACCGGCTACAGCATCGGGCCCTATGAGATTGGCTACTATCAAAGCGTCGGTAGCATCGCTGAGTACGGTCATAAGAGAGCCTGCAAGAGAAACAAAAAACAGGTTTCTTACCTTTGCCTTCCCGAGATATCCGACGGAATGTCTGTTTTTACGCCTTTTTGTATGTTTGCCTTCAAAAAAAGATAATTTCATACTACATTCGTTCCCTTGATGAGTTCTTTGATACGCCTTATAAAACTCCTGACGGGGTGTGTCAGTCCTAAGATCACTGACCGCAGACTGTCCGGATCATACGGGCTTTTGGTATCTTCCACAAAAATGCTTTTGACCCCGTAGTATTCGGCAGCGGCCATATTATACGGATCTTCCGTGTTATCAAGCCCAACCCCCATACATATATCCCAGCTTATGGAATTATCGAGTGCCAGAAAAGAGTATACCGGAGGAAGATGCGGTACCGGAACGGTTACATCGTCATCCCTGCCGTGCTTTTTTATCTCCAGAACCTCGTCTTCTATCGAGCATGTGATCTCGGCATCTACAAGCAGGCTTGCGAGCAGGTTTACGCCCAGTATCCCGGCGATAATGTAAGGAAGTTTTTTGGGAATAGGAATTTCATTAAACCGTATCATATCACAGGAGCGTACCGCAGCCGCAAGAACGTAGAGAATCGAAGGATAGGTTGCTCTTCTGGGGTATTCGGGAGAGAGCATCATAACCGAGGGAATCGCAAGAGCTGTTGCTTCAAGTGCCATAAGGTATAGTGTTGTTTGAGGATACCGGTTTTTATTCTGTATAAAGTAAAGTGCGACCGGTATCTGAAGCGGGAGTTCCTTTAATACTGTAGGGAGAAAACCTTCCTTGAAGAAAGCTTTGAACATTTCCGGAGTATACAGCATATGCGCGGGGACATAGCCCGGCAGCCTGTCATCCATGTCCATCGGAAGGGTATCACTGTATTCTGATTCATATTGAAATTTCACGCGGTTTCCGGGAGCGATAAGCAAAAGTATGAGTCCGGACACGATACCTGCGAGCCCGCTTATCATCCAGGGAGCCACAGTATCGCGGCGTATGATTTTTCGTGTAACGGCAAGGAATGAGAGCATTAAGGCTGCTCCGGCTCCGGTTTCTGTCGACCAGCCCGCAAGAAGACCCAAAAGTCCCATAAGAGCAGGATTTGCCGAATATTTGCTGTCGTGATAGTTAAAACTGTACGGAAGAAGGAATGATGTTTGCGAGAGCCCCTGCCACAGATAATTCATCGAACCTGTCAGCCAGAAGCACGATCCCATTATATTGGGTGCACCGGTCCAGAATCCGGCTGTAAGCGTAAGTGCGGTAGGGATCGTCAGTATACTTGTGTATTTTCTGCCTTTGCCGAGCTTTCCGCAGATGGCAAGCTGTGCGAGCATTGCTGCGGTGTTAGCCCTGTCGAAATATTTTTTGTCATCGCTCATCAAAAAGATCTGCACGAGCGATTCGGCTATAGTGCGCCCATCCCACGTCTTGTAATGTGATATCTGCGATTTTACAAGATCCTTGAAGTTGCGGACCCTTTTGTAATCCTTTTTTCCGAATGTGAGGTTGCCGTGGTGCTTGCCGTCCCATATGAATGAATACGGGTAGTCATCCGCGTATTTGGGCAGCAGGCGCCCCTTAAAGTACATGACAGTGCCGAAAGCGGCAAAGATTCCAAGGGCTGCCGCAGCTTCGCTTATATTATTATTACTGCCTGATCGTCTGAAGCGGTTTTTCATGTTTTATTACCGAATAATAAAAAATCATACATATGGGGACGGTTAAAGCGGATAAAATCAAGGCGAAACTCATGCCCTGAATGGATATAAACGAAAATCCCCATCCGTACAAAACAGGAAGTATGCCCCACGAAAACAGGAACAGAATTACAGTTCGGTTGATATGACCGGTGTACTGGTAAAATACCGCAATTATCCTGTCTAATGCAATGAATACGGGACAAAATGCCAGGATCCGTATGCAGGAAGCAGAAAGCGTGGCATATTCTTCGCTGTCAATGCCAAACAGGACCGGAATATAAGGTGCTGCTATATAGAAGATCAAAAAGAAAACAAACCCTTCGGCCACAGCAGACAGCAATGTGATTTTCATGGAGCGATCAAGCTTATCCGATCTGTTACTGCCGATAAATTCATTAACGGCTACAGTTTCATATTCGCTGATGCCCTCCGTAACATATGCCGCAATTTCAAACAGGTTGATAACTACGGATATGACTACTACGCCTGCGAGACCGTAGCGGTGGAGGGAAATATAATTCAGTCCTCCTTCTATAAGGGCTTCCGCAATGAAAATGCTGCTTTCGCCAAAACCAAGCAGCAGGATGTCATATGCAAGCCGCCGTTCGAATCTGAGCTTTACGGGAATGTGTCTATCATTAGGTATGAAGAACAGCAGCAGGACAGAAAGAGACAGGCATGATGCCAGAAAAGAGGCCAATGTTATTCCGCCGACTCCCATATGTTTTCCAAGTATGACAGACAGGACTAAATTGGATAACAGTTCCAGTACGGAGGCTACAGAGCAGAATACGGCGCCGCCCATATACAGAACATAAGTAAACAAAAAGGCATAAAAGACGATCGGAATAATATGAAACTTCTTCCAGAAAAAAGCAGCGAGGGCGTGCTCATACATCGACCCTCCATCCGTAACAAAGCTGATAAGCGGTCTTTCAAAAACAGAGAATATAATAAAGAACAAAACGCAAACTCCAAGGCAGCATGTCAGGCAATGACTGAAGATATCGGTCATTTTTTGCTTGTTGCCACTCCCGTGCGCTCTTACTATCAGTGCGCCGCCTCCGACACATATGAGGTAGGAAATGAAGTTTATGACAGAAACATAAGGTTCGATAACGTTTATGGCACCGAAGACCGAGTCATCAAAGAGCTGTCCGGTCACGGTTTCATCAAGAAAAACACCCACGCATTCCAATAGTGCCGTAAGCGTAGAACCTATAAATATGGGCCAGAACCTGACCAGAGTATCCTTATTTTCATTTATCTGCACATTATCCATATCGGGGGATATTATAGCAAAAAAAAGAAACAATGAGAATCGGGACGATCCGGAATACCATAATAGCAGCTAGAAAAAATAATTGACACGCAAGTGCTTGTTTGCTAGAATACTTTTTGCGCAATTTAATAACTGTGGAGAGGTATCGAAGTGGTCA
>DEEW01000164.1:0-233 GCA_002350465.1 Lachnospiraceae bacterium UBA2868 | reverse complement strand
GTTCAAATCCCTCCTTCTCCGCTTATTTGAATGGACTCTGCATTTGTGGAGTCCATTATTTTTTACTGAAAATGAGGGGATTTTATGTATTGCAAACAGGGGGATTTTACATTTTGTAACCCAAAACAGTTAAAAAGGCAGAAAAGTGCTTGACTTGCGTGTTTGGCGGTGTTATATTATTTAAGCTGTCCGCTAAATACGCGGACTTACGCACCTTGAAAATAAAATAGTAC
>DEEW01000193.1:1818-7024 GCA_002350465.1 Lachnospiraceae bacterium UBA2868 | reverse complement strand
CTGAATTCTATATACAACAAAATTGTGTCTGCTGAGTTTCTGACCACAATTTGTTACGTTAACAACATTACGTAAACCCATACAAACATATAATAAATATATTTATATGAATAATCAACACTTTTTTTTAAAATTACAAAAATTTTTATTGTTCGTCCGGCTCCTCACCGGTTTCATCCGTTCCCTCTTCTTCGGAGGTTTCTTCCACGGCTGTCTCCGGTTTATCCATATCGAAGGAGATATTAACGTCCTCTCCTACATAGTTTTCCATATGGAGCGTTCCCGAATAGCCTTTCAGCTTGGGCAAAAGCAGATGCATTTCATTAATCTTCTCATCTATAAAATCATCCGTGCCAAGTGATACTCTGGCATCTCCGAAATACAGCGTAATGTCCCCGTCAGAGTCAAATGCTATCCTGTCAGTCTCTATATCATACTTACCAAGAAGCTGTGTAACATTAAGTATCGTCAAAAAAACAGATGATTTTTTAACAGGCAGAGGCTCGTGCAGCACAATATGATCGTATGAAAGTCCCGTAACAAAGGGAATCCCCTCTATTATCCTGTTGGAGCTTTCTACAACTATGCCATCCTTATCAAAATACATATAATGCCCGAGATATTCAACATAACCGGCAACCGCTTTTTCGAAAACGTTGATCCTGACAGAATTGGAATCTAGTATGTCAACATCCATCTTCTCGATAAAGGGAATATCCTTGATACTCTTATTCCGGTACATAAGCGACAGCACGATGGAGTTGTACGAATACGGGCCGGTAAATACCATATCTTTAATCTCATCATCCGAATAGTGCGAATTACCGCTAACAGTAACGCTTGTTATCGAATAGTTGTACCAAAGGAGTATTAGTCCACCGCAGGCAACCGCCATTACTATAACAACGATCAGCAGAACCCTCAAAAGCTTACTGTTCTTAAAGATAGCGGGTTTTGTCATCCTATTCCTCCACCCGTATGCTTCTCGACACGCTAAGTACAAGTCCCATTTCAGCAAGCAGGAACACGATCGATGATCCTCCGTAACTGATGAAAGGAAGCGTAATACCTGTATTGGGTATTGTATTGGTAACAACCGCTATGTTTAAAATAACCTGAATCGAAATATGGGCCATAACGCCGACAACAATAAGTGCTCCGAACATATCCTGAGCATTATTTGCGATGACCATAAACCTCCATATCAGAAGAACAAACAGCAGAATAATGGCTATAGCGCCGAACAGGCCCAATTCCTCACAAATTATGGAAAAAATCATATCATTCTGAGCCTCGGGCAGATATCCCAGCTTCTGTATACTCTCTCCCAGTCCCTTACCGAATATGTCTCCCGATCCGATCGCATAAAGAGCCTGCAGGGTCTGGAATCCTTTATTAGACGCATAGGCTTCGGGATCAAGCCACGCCTTTATTCTAGCAAACCGGTATGACAGACTCGCCGGTATAACATCATATTTAATAAGAAGTACCATTCCGACAGCAAACACGAGGGCAACCCCAGCAATTATGAAATACTCCTTATACTGCGGCGTTGCTACAAACAGCATCATAAATACTATCGAAAAAATAATGATTGCCGAGCTCAGATTCTGTGTTATCGTAAGTACGCAGAACGCATGGGGAAGAGCCAGTGCCAGTACAGTCAAAAAACCTCTCTTTTCCTTGATCGCATCTCCGAACTTGCAAACCACAGACGCAAAAAATACTATAAGAGCAAGCTTCGCAACCTCGGCAGGCTGCAGCGACATACCAAGATTAAGCCATCTTCTGGCACCACCGGCTTCGTAACCGAGAGGCGTCAGGACAAGAATAATAAGAATAAGAGAAACTACATAGGCTATAAATGCAAATCTTTGGACGTGATGGTAGTCAATAAGCATAACAACCAGCATAACTCCGATTCCGATAGCAGATGCAACTGCCTGCTTTCTGAAATAAAACGCAGGATCCTCGAATTTGATGTTTGCCTCATAGGAGCTTGTGGAATACAGCATAACAAGTCCGAACAGCACAAGAAACAACACAATAAAAAGCATTGTATAGTCAAAAAAGTATTTCTTTTTCTTTTTAGGTCTGTTTTGTTCACTCATATCGTTTGTGTCATTGAAGGTCGGTAACAGTCGGATCTATAGGTTCGCCGGTCTGCGGATCAAGCAATATTCCTGTAGTCGGATCTATGGCATATCCCGTCTCCGGATCTATCTCAACCTTTCCTCCGGTTCTGTCTTCTTCATCAAGTTCATTTCCGTTCTCATCAACAAATGTTATCGCACCGTTGCTGGAGCCCGTTTCTGAATTACTGTTTCCTCCCTCGGCATCAACAATAATCTCCCCGGTAACTTCTTCCTCTGTCTCGGTTCCCGATGATCCCGTTGAGAATTCCTGCTGCTTTTGGGCAAGTTCTTCCGCCTCTTTTTCGGTAAGTTCCTCCGTCTGGAAGATTCCCATATACGGAAGAACCTCCGTCAGAATATCTTTACATAAAACGGCAGCGTATTTTGACTGTGCCTGGTATCCCACATTAGGTTCATCAATAACCACATAGCACACAATCTGCGGATTTTCCGCCGGTGCAAAAGACATAAATGAAATAACGTAATTCTCCGTACCTCTGGGGTATTTCTCGGCCGTTCCCGTCTTGCCGCCTATCCGGTATCCTGCAGGTCTTGCACTCTTACCGGTTCCGTTATCGACAACCGAAACACACAACTCCCTGATCTTTTCACTCGTTTCTTCCGAAACAGTCTGCTTGAGAACTCTTGGTTCAACCGTCTCAACCGTTGTGCCTGCGGAATCAAGAACCTTCGTAACAATATGGGGCTTGTAATAGTACCCGCCGTTTATCAGGCTGCAAAAGCCGGTTGCCATCTGTATCATCGTAACATTAAAGCCCTGGCCGAAGGAACTGATCGCAAGGTCGGTAGGTGTCATGGTATTAATGTCAAAGACAAGGCTGTTGGTAAGGGCTTCTCCTGTAAGGTCGATGTTGGTCTTAAGTCCGAAGTTAAACAGCTGATTATATTTCATAAAAATCGTCTTGCCGATGGTAGTTCCTATTTTCATAAATGCTACATTGCACGACTGCTCCAGAGCCCCGGAAAATGTAAGTGTTCCATGGCCGAGACGGTTGCTGCAGTGGATTTCGTGTCCGCCAACCTCGGTAACACCGTTACATACATAGCTTTCATCTCCCTTAAGTATTCCTTCTTCAAGCCCCGCTGCCATTGTAAAAGGCTTCATTGTCGATCCGGGCTCGTATGTGGAATTAATACAGAAATTCTTCCATAAGGAATTGAGTGCTTCCATCTTGGCTTCTTCATAAGCCTTGTCATATGCTTCCGCATAAGTAAGCCCGGCATACGGATCTGCAGGGTCAGCGCCATTATTTTCATCATTGTTTCCGACATTTATTTCGATATCTGATGAATCATCTTCGACCCCTTGATTTTCTGTGCTTTCGGAAGTATTGCCCTGCTGTGTATCCGAAGTGTCAGAAGCTTCCTCTGTGCCTCTGCTCTCTTCTGCAAGTTTTCTGACGGTTTCGGCAATCTCGGAGTCATCCATTTCGCTTATGTCTGTGTTGCCGTCAAGTATGCCGTTCATAAGGCCGAACTTCTCAGGATCGAGCTCTACTTTGATATCAAGATTATCGGTATTTCTCGGATCATTGAGGTTAAATGTGGGGTAGCTTGCCATTGCAAGAACCTCACCGTTATTTGGATCCATTATGATTACACCGGTATTGCTGGATCCGGCGCCCTCTCTTGCCTCATTCCTGTGTTCCTCATTAAAGGCAAGTATGTTCTTTTCAACAATACTCTGAATATTAACGTCAATGCTTGTAACAAGCGTCTTGCCGTCCTGGGCCGGTTTCAGAGTTCTCTCAAGGTTCTCGTCATCGTTTAAGTAACCGAATTCCCTGCCGTTTGTGCCAACAAGCGTACTGTTATAAAACTCCTCAAGTCCGTATGCACCTTCATTATCGCCCTGAACAAACCCTATAACGTCACAGGCCAGTGAATTGTAGGGATACTGTCTCACATACGTATCTTCAAGCCATACGCCCTTGAAATCAGGATACATGGAAGGATTGTTAACCATATTCATAATATCGCTGACAGTCTCATATCCCTGTTTCTTGGCAATGACCCTGTACTGACTGTCCGGATTGGCAAGGATGTAAGACCTGAGCTCATCCTTGGTGTATGTAAATTCTATGGGGGATGAGTACAGCGCCGTGATAGTACTCTCAAGATAGGCTCCGTCATCCTTATTAAGGGTTTTGGGATCTATGCAGACATTGTAAACTTTCTGGCTTACTGCAAGCTTGGTATTGTTCCTATCAACTATATCGCCACGCTTGGCCGGAATGGTCACGGAGTCGTACGCCTGTTGGGATAGCACTCTTTTCTTGTATTTATCACCGTTATCACGATTGATTATGAACAGTCTGATCCCCAAAAAAGCAAAAGCTACCAGTATCATTACAAATAATACTGCCAGCTTTATTGACATCTTCTGTGTAAATCTGTTTGATCCGTTTTGTTGATTCCGTTTAGCCAAAACCTAAGATCCCCTGCATCCTGTGGGATCACCCCGGTTTATTGGAGAGATACGAACTGTCTGACGTAATCTGTTCCGTCACTGTTATATATAACGATCTGATCATCACTTGCGTAGGTCATGCCAAGATCGTCCATGGCGCGTTTCTTAATATTCTCCAACCCGATAGCACCTTTGATGCGGCTCTCGTAATCATCATTTTCGGCACGCAGAGACTGTAATTCGATCTCCATTGCCGAGATTGTGTTTACATATGTTGTAAGCGATGACTGCGTNNACTGTACACATACAATGCCCGTGAGAACCATCGCAAGCGTCATAAAAATCATGAAGCCGGGATTCATCGCCGAATCCCTTTTTATATTCTTCCGGGATTTGGTGCTAAGTCTTTTGGGTGATCTTACTTCCTGTTCGATTGGCCTTAGTGCTCTTGCCGTATTGCCATATACATAAGTATTGTTTCTGCGNNGCCACTAAAACACCTTCTTTCCGAGTATACTATATCTTGTGTCCAATATCAAAGCTTTTTACAAAATATTCTAAGTTTTGCACTTTTCGACCTTGGGTTAACCTGCATTTCCGCTTCGGTCGGAACTATAGGCTTCTTCGTCAGGATTTTTCC
>DEEW01000193.1:1413-1662 GCA_002350465.1 Lachnospiraceae bacterium UBA2868 | reverse complement strand
AGCAGATCGATCATGTCATCGAGCGAATCTGTTAAAACACCGAGTTCACGATTGAGTTCAATGCGTATTGCCTGAAATGTCTGCTTGGCCGGATGTCCCATGGTCTTCTGAACCTTCATCGGGATTGAGGCCTTGATGATTTCGACAAGCTCTCCTGTTGTCTTAATTGGACCGCCTTCCCTGGCAGCTGTAATATGCTTGGCGATGTTTGCGGCAAACTTCTCTTCTCCGTACAACTTAAGTATCCGT
>DEEW01000193.1:0-1379 GCA_002350465.1 Lachnospiraceae bacterium UBA2868 | reverse complement strand
TCAGCTCACTTTGCGAATAGCCGTTGACTATGTCTGCCGCCGTAACCGGACTCCTCTTATCCATTCTCATATCAAGAGGAGCATCGCTCATATAAGAAAATCCCCTCTCGGGCGTATCAAGCTGATACGATGATACTCCCAGATCAAGCAAAATACCGTCAACCTCGCTAATGTTCAGTTTTTCAAGTATCTGCCTGATGTTGCAGTAGTTGTCACGAACTATCGTAACGTTTGTAAATCTTTCAAGGCGTTCCCCTGCGGCTGCAACTGCCGCCTCGTCCTGATCTATTCCGATCAATCTCCCCTGATCGTTTAGCTTTTCGAGAATGGCTCCCGAGTGTCCGCCGCCCCCTAACGTGCCGTCCACGTAGGTCCCTTCAGGCTTAATGGCGAGTCCCTCGATTACCTCCCGAAGCAGAACCGATTTGTGATTAAATTCCAATTCCGGCTCCTCCTCCTTCTTCTTCCCCTAGATCGAGAAGCCCAGTTCTGCCATTTCTTCAGCGATGTCATCGATGTTGTCAATGTTGGTCTGCGCTCCCCAGCGCTCCCTATCCCACACTTCTATCTTGTCTATAACTCCGGCAAGAACAACATCTTTGTCAAGTCCGGCATACTCCCTCAGATTGCCGGGGATAAGGACTCTTCCCTGCTTATCCGTCTCGACCGCTGTGGCTGATCCCGCAACGGCACGGACATAAGTTCTGATGTCCTTATTGGCCGGCAGAGCTTGGATTTTCTTCATGAAGGTTTCCCAGGCCTCATTAGTATAGATTGCAAGACAACCATCGTTTCCCTTCGCTATCACGAAAGCTTCCCCAAGCTGTTCGCGAAACTTTGTAGGGACAATCAGACGACCCTTCGTATCGATTGTGTGGTTGTACTCACCCATGAACATGGTGTGCTCTCCTTAATTACCACTCTCTACCACTTTCCACCACTTTTATGGATATAATAACCCCTTTCACCCACAAGTGCAACACTTTTTTGTATTTTTTTGCTAAAAAAATCGGCCAAAAATAAAGGAGGCACAATATCTTGTGTCTCCTTTTACTACCAACCACAATCGCGGCATTATGAATCATTTTATTAATATAAATTATGGAAGTTTATACATTGAATCTGAACAGTATCACGTCTCCGTCCTTAACTATGTAATCTTTTCCTTCCATTCCTACAAGGCCTTTCTCTCTTGCGTTTGCAAGGCTCCCACATTCAAGCAGATCCTTGTAGTTAACGACCTCAGCCTTGATGAAGCCTCTTTCAAAATCGGTATGTATCTTACCTGCAGCCTGCGGAGCTTTCGTTCCGACCTTTATCGTCCATGCTCTGCACTCATCTTCTCCCGCAGTAAGAAAACTCATCAGATTAAGTATCCG
>DEEW01000062.1:18668-18995 GCA_002350465.1 Lachnospiraceae bacterium UBA2868 | reverse complement strand
GAACAGAGCGAACTGATCTCATCCGCTCTCTCCTTCGGAGACATAACAGTCACATCTATAATGACCCCAAGGGTTGATGTCGAAGGTATCGATATCAATATGTCAAGAGAAGACATTCTGAATGAGATACTCAAGCAGAATCATTCCAGACTCATCGTCTACGACAAAACAATAGACAAGGTCGTGGGCGTCCTTCAGATACGAAGATTTTTAAAATCATATATTTCACGTCATATCATACCCGATATCAGACGTATGACCGACAAGGTGTTCTTTGCTCACCAGAGTATGCCCATAGACGAGCTGTTTGACAACATGACCGAAAAC
>DEEW01000062.1:16887-18654 GCA_002350465.1 Lachnospiraceae bacterium UBA2868 | reverse complement strand
ATTGTCACTATAGAGGACATACTGGAGGAAATTGTCGGAGAGATATGGGACGAGGATGACGAAATCAGGGAACCTATAGTCAAACTGTCCGACGATACCGTGCTTGCCAGCTGTGATGAAACGGTTGAATCGGTATTTGACGAGCTCGATTATGAGGAAGAGGACGAGAGTGCCGAAGAGAGGTTTACTAACCTCTTACTGTGTGATTTTATCTATGAACAGGTGGGGTCGATCCCGAAAAAGGGCGACTCATTTGAATACAAGGGTTTGAAGATCAGAGTGGAAGAGGTCGATCAAAACAGGGTACTTACTGCGAAGATCGTGAAGCTTCCGAAAGAGACCGAGAAGGATAAAAAGGACGAAGAGGCATGACATCTCTTATTATCATAGCAACCGGAATCATACTGTGTATCGTACTGTCGGGCGTATTCTCGGCATCTGAGATGGCCATAAGTTCATGTAACCGTGTCAGAATGGAGAATGAGGCAGAGGACGGAAACAAGGCAGCTGCAAGAGTGGTGCGTCTTAACAGTGATTACGACAATACACTCAGTACCATACTGCTGTCGAATAATCTTGTTAACATTGCGGCATCTTCACTAAGCACGGTTTACATAATATTGCTGACAGGGAGCGATGATCTTAACTGGCTGATAACCGCAATCGTAACGATACTCGTTATCATTTTTGGTGAAACAATACCTAAGATCATCAGCAAGAAGCACGCCAACAGCCTGTCAAAGGGAATATCGGGATTCATAAGTGCACTTTTCTATATACTCTGGCCCGTAAACTTTATCGTAGTTAAGATAACGAATCTTCTGACAAGGGAACTTGGCAGGAATGCCGATGATGACGAGCCGGAGAAGACCGAAGAACTTCAGGCCATAATCGAGACCGCTGAGGATGAAGGGGTCATAGATGCCGAGCGTTCGGAAATAGTGGCTGCGGCCATTGATTTTTCGGACGTGTCCGCATCCGACGTTATGACGGCCAGAGTCGATATTGAGGCCATCGATATTGATGATGACTTAAGCGAGATAACAAGGCAGGTATCAAAATCAACGAAAAGCCGTCTGCCGGTGTACCGCGGCAGCATTGACAACATTATAGGCGTGATGCATCTTAATCCGTTCCTAAAGGCAATGGCAGCGGGCGAATCCCCGAATATCGAAGAGATCATGAATGAGCCATGCTTCGTATACAAGACCGCAAAACTTCCTCATGTTCTGGATGTTCTCAAGGATGCAAGGCAGCATCTTGCCATAGTTACAGATGAATATAGCGGAACCCTTGGAATAGTGACTATGGAAGATGTTCTTGAGGAGATAGTCGGAGATATTTGGGACGATAACGATGAGATCGAAGAGGAAGTTGTTGAGTCCGACAAAGGTGAACTCATAATCGACGGAGACATGCCGATAGGGGATTTTCTCGAACGTCTCGGCATTGATGAGGATGGCTGGGAATACGAATCCGCAACAGCCGGAGGCTGGGCAATAGAATATATGGGGGATTTTCCGAAGACCGGGGATGCGTTTGACTACGAAGACTTTCATATAGAGGTTACGGAAGCCGGGGAGAGAAGAGTTGAGAGGCTTACGGTCACCCGGCAATCATAGCCGGATCGCCTTTTGAAAATCATTCTCATAATCCTGTTGACGTTTTATAAAACTGAGGGTATCATTGTATGTGGCCACTTTAATGTGGTAACGCGTTAATGGAGAATAAAGGTAATATACGGAGGTTATCTAAAATGGGAAAAGG
>DEEW01000062.1:3853-16793 GCA_002350465.1 Lachnospiraceae bacterium UBA2868 | reverse complement strand
ATCGTGTTTGTCGTTATTCTGGTGCTTGTTATCGTGGCTGAGAGGCGTGCCTCATCCGCTATGGAAGAGACATACCTTAACTACGCCCAGAATCTTGCGGAGGAAGCCGCAATAGGAGTTGATTTTGCCACTGAGTTTGGGGAGGAGGCATATGGAGGCTATGCCAAGAATCTGGCACAGGAGGCTGCTGTATCCATCAATTTCTCCAGACAGTTCGGTGAGTCTGTTTATAAAGCCTATGCACAGAATCTTGCGGAGGAAGCAGCCAAGATAGTTGATAATGCCGCAGTCGGTGAGGACGGATCCGTCAACTTAAACCGGCTGTTAAACAGTGTTCAGATACTTGGAGTGGAGGGCTCATATGCGTATATGGTATCTCCTACCGGGACTATGCTGTGGCATCCGAATGCGGAGAAGATAGGTAACCCTGTTGAGAATGCGGCTGTAAAGGGAATCGTTGAAGATCTTAAGGCCGGTAAGACAGTTGAAAACGGCTCGGTGCTTTATGAATACAAGGAGGCGTTGAAGCTGGCGGGATATGCCTTTACATCAGCCGGAAATATCATGATCGTAACGGCCGACTACGACGAGTTCATGAAGATAGATTATGACACGTTGCTCGGAAATATCACAATAGACGGTGTTGAAGGTTCCTACGCTTACATGGTCGCTCCCGACGGAACAATGCTGTGGCATACCAACCCGGAGAAAATAGGACAACCGGTGGAGAATGCGGCGGTCAAGGGGATAGTAGCGGATCTTCAGGCAGGCAAGACCGTGGAAGACGGTTTTGTAATATACGAATATAAGGATGCACTTAAGCTTGCGGGATATTCATTTACAGATACAGGAAACATTGTCCTTGTTACGGCGGATTATGACAAACTGATTGATATTGACTATGACAAACTTATCGGTCAGATAGAAATGTCAGGAGTAGAAGGCTCCTATGCATATATGGTATCTCCGGACGGAACAATGCTTTATCACAAGGATCCCGAAAAGATCGGTAATCCTGTTGAAAATGCCGCAGTCAAAGGTATAGTTGCAGACCTTGCCGCAGGCAAGAGCGTTCCTAACGGATCCTGCACATATGAGTACAAGGGTGCATATAAAGTCGCCGGATACGCCTTTACCTCATCAGGTAATATTGTTATCGTTACGGCGGACAGAGACGTTATGATGGCCGGTGTAGATCATATGAAGATCATGCTTATAGTGATAGGAGTCATCTTCCTCATCATAGCGGTTCTTCTGGTTGCTGCGTTTACCATGTATATGTTGAAAGGTCTTGAACATCTGGTGCCTGTGATCGACAAAACGGCAAATTACGACTTCTCCGAGGACCGCGAATCCAAGAGACTTGAAAGGCGCAGTGACGAGATAGGAATGATCGCAAGAGCGCTTGACAAGACAAGGAATAATCTGAGAGATATGGTAGAACTCATATCAAGAGCCGGTTCAAGTATCGATACTAATGTCAACATGCTTCAGGCTACCATTGATAAGGTAGGAACTATATGTGAGGACAATTCGGCAACTACCGAAACACTTGCTGCCGGAATGGAAGAGACTGCGGCAACCACCTCGACGATTGCACAGAATGTTTCCAACGTTCAGGGCAATGCCCGTGACATAGACAGAATGGCTGACGCGGGAACTAAGCTTGCCGACGAAGTATCTAAACGTGCAAATGAACTTTCGGCTACAACCGAGCTTGCAAGCCGCAAGACAATGGAGATATATGAAAGTGTCAAGGTTAAGTCCGATGAGGCTATAAATGCCTCCCAGGCTGTTAATAAGATCAATGAGCTTACCGGAACGATCATGGCGATCTCATCCCAGACAAGTCTTCTTGCACTTAATGCTTCAATCGAAGCAGCAAGAGCAGGCGAAGCCGGGCGCGGATTTGCTGTTGTGGCAACAGAGATAGGAAATCTTGCAAATCAGACATCCGAAGCGGTTACAAATATCGGTGGTATAGTTGAAGAGGTTAATAACGCGGTAAGCCAGATGTCCGACTGCCTGACGCAAACGACATCGTTCCTTGAGACAAATGTATTATCCGATTATCAGGAGTTCGGCAAGGTATCTCTTCAGTACAAGGAAGATGCCGATACATTCGGAAACAGCATGAACGAGATCAGAGAGAGTGTGGGAAGCCTTACCGGTGATATCGAGAAGATTGCCGGAGCTATATCGGGCATTGACACGAATGTGTCCGAGACAAGCCACGGCGTTGTTGATATAGCGGAGAGGACAACCGAGATGGCATCAGATACATCAACCTCTGTTAACAAGGTTAATGAGTGCCGTGATGCGGTATCGGATCTGAATAATATCATTAACAAATTCAGTCTGTAATACAATCTGAACTTCGTGTCGGAAAGTAATTGAAAAAATGGCAGGCACTTTGAGAAAAGTGCTTGCCATTGCTGTATGTTTATGGTATATTTTATGGGTTGCAAATAAACACGTGTGCGGATTGACGGCCGGTGCCGACTGGCTACCCGTAGATAGAAGCACGCGGAAGAGTGGGCGTAAGCCCGAAGAATTAACCGGAGGAATTGAATATGAGCGTTATTTCAATGAAACAGCTGTTGGAGGCAGGTGTACATTTCGGACACCAGACAAGAAGATGGAACCCTAAGATGGCTCCGTACATCTACATGGAGAGAAATGGTATCCACATCATTGACCTTCAGAAAACTGTCGGAATGATCGACGATGCATACAAGGCAGTAGCCGAGATCGTGTCAGCCGGCGGAACAATTCTCTTTGTAGGCACCAAGAAGCAGGCAATGGATGCAGTACAGCAGGAAGCAGAGCGCTGCGGCATGTACTACGTCAATGAGAGATGGCTTGGCGGTATGCTTACGAACTTCAAGACAATTCAGTCAAGAATCAAGAGACTCAAAGACATCGAGAGAATGAGCCAGGACGGAACATTTGATGTTCTTCCCAAGAAGGAAGTTATAGGACTTCGCAAAGAGTGGGACAAGCTCGAGAAGAACCTTGGCGGTATCAAGGATATGAAGAAGATTCCCGATGCTATATTTGTAGTTGATCCCAAGAAGGAGCATATCTGTGTGAAGGAAGCACAGTCACTTGGAATTACTCTTATCGGTATTGCTGATACTAACTGCGATCCCGAAGAGCTTGATTATGTTATTCCCGGAAACGACGATGCAATAAGAGCCGTTAAGCTCATTGTATCCAAGATGGCCGATGCGGTTATCGAAGCAAATCAGGGCGAAAGCGCTGAGGATAGTGCTGAAGGAGTTGATACCGCAGATGCATCAATGGACGGCGAGACAGCAGAAGCTGAGGCAGAAGAATAATATTTCAGACTAGATATAGTGAGTTTAAGACTGGAGGATATAAAATGGCAGATATTACAGCAGCAATGGTAAAAGAGTTACGAGAGATGACCGGTGCCGGAATGATGGACTGTAAGAAGGCTCTCGGTGAGACAAACGGAGATATGGATGCGGCAGTTGAATTCCTGAGAAAATCAGGAGCTGCCAAGGCAGAAAAGAAAGCAAGCCGCATCGCAGCAGAGGGAATTTGCCGCGTTGCAATGCTTGAGAATAAGAAAGCAGTTGTAGTTGAAGTTAATTCCGAGACAGACTTTGTTGCCAAGAACGAGGTATTCCAGGAGTTTGTACAGTCTGTAGCCGATACAGCCCTTGCTACAGGACTTGCAGGCGGCAAGGACGGAGAAGATGTTGATACTCTTCTTGAAAAAGACGGCCTGAAGGATGTTGTGGTTGAGAAAACGGCTAAGATCGGTGAAAAGCTTTCCGTAAGAAGATTTGAAAGAGTTGAAGGCGACTGTGTTGTATCATATCTTCACGGCGGCGGAAGAATCGGTGTGCTTGTATCCGCAAAGTGTGCAAATGTAACCGATGGTGTTAAGGAAGCACTTCAGAACATCGCTATGCAGGTTGCGGCTCTTTCACCCAGGTTTATTTCACAGAAGGATGTTGATCAGGAATTCCTTGACAAAGAGAAGGAAATCATCCTGGCACAGATAGAGAATGATCCCAAGGAAGCATCCAAGCCCGATAAGGTTAAGGAAGGCATGGTAATGGGACGTATCAACAAGGAAATGAAGGAATTCTGCCTTCTTGACCAGGTATATGTCAAGGCTGAGGACGGCAAGCAGTCAGTTGCCAAGTATCTTGAGTCTGTAGATAAGGATCTTGTTATTGACAAATTTGTCCGTTTCGAAGTCGGCGAAGGAATGGAAAAGAAGAACGAGGACTTTGCAGCTGAAGTTGCTGCACAGATGAACGCATAAACGTTTATTGCTATGTGAGGTATAAATATGGCTGAGAGAAGAGTCGGAACAGTATCAAGAGGTATTCGTTGCCCCATCATTCGTGAAGGCGATGATCTTATTCAGATAGTTACTGACAGTGTTATTGAGGCAGCACAGGCAGAGGGATTTGAACTTCATGACAGAGATGTTATATCAATGACTGAGTCTATAGTTGCAAGGAGTCAGGGAAATTACTGCACGGTAAATGATATAGCCGCCGATGTCAAGAATAAGCTTGGCGGAGATACAGTGGGAGTTATATTCCCTATTCTGTCGAGAAACCGCTTTGCAATATGCCTTAAGGGTATAGCAATGGGATGCAAGAAAATCGTTCTGATGCTGTCATATCCTTCCGATGAGGTAGGAAACGAGCTTGTAAACATTGACAAGGTAGATGAGGCAGGCATCAATCCATACAGTGACGTTTTAACTCTTGCAAGATACCGCGAGGTATTCGGGTACACAAAGCATGAGTTTACAGGGGTCGATTACGTCGAGTACTACAGTGATATAATCAAGGAAGAGGGTTGTGATGTTGAGATCATATTTGCCAATCAGCCCAAAGCCATTCTTGAGTACACGAAGAATGTGATCAACTGTGATATCCATACAAGAGCAAGAACAAAGAGACTTCTAAAGGCAGCGGGAGCTGAGAAGGTATTCGGTCTTGACGAAATAATGAACGCGCCGGTTAACGGAAGCGGTTTCAATGAGAAGTATGGACTGTTAGGCTCCAACAAGGCTACCGAGGGACAGGTTAAGCTTTTCCCGAGAGATTGTTTTGATCTTGTGGAGGGAGTGCAGAAGGTAATCCTGGATAGAACCGGTAAACATGTGGAAGTTATGGTCTACGGTGACGGTGCTTTTAAGGACCCCAAAGGAAAGATATGGGAACTTGCTGATCCCGTTGTATCTCCTGCATACACAAAGGGACTTATAGGTACTCCAAACGAAGTAAAGATCAAATACCTTGCGGATAATGATTTTGCTGCTCTTTCCGGTGATGAACTCAAAGAGGCAATATCAAAGAGCATCAAGGAAAAAGATGCAAACCTCGTCGGAAAGATGGTAAGTGAAGGAACAACACCGAGACAGCTTACAGACCTTATCGGTTCACTCTGTGACCTTACATCGGGTTCAGGTGATAAAGGAACGCCAGTAGTGCTTGTCCAGGGATATTTCGACAACTATACAAATTAATGATTTAAATGTAGCCGAGCGACTTGAGTTTTTCATAGACCCGCTCGGCTACTGCGTCATACGCAGCCTGAGAAAGATGGGTGTTACCGGGGGCATGACCATATTTATCAACTATATCAATCACGTCCATATAATGTTCCTTATAATGCTCTTTGAGGTCTTTGTTTATTGGAATGTACAAATCTCCCAATCGTTTCTTTGAAGCTGTTCCGATGACTATATAGTTTTTAATTCCGCCTTCTTCCAGATTCAGGAATCGGTCTATTTCTTTTATAACAGGTTCTGTATTAGTATTTTTCCCTTCACTTGTTACCCAGTCGTTGGATCCCATCCAGAAAATATAGGTTTTATTAGGATCAGCTATTTGGTGATAATGCTCTTCGTCGGTGTATGTCCAAATAATATCATGGGAATTGAAAGCATACATTCCGTAACCTTCAACCGGAACATGTACCATTGATTCAAGTTTTTTGTATGGAGCGTTCTCAAGATTATCGTTGTCATCCCCAAGTGAGCCTTGTGTCAGGGAGTCGCCAAGCCATACGATTGTCTGTCCGGATTTCAAGCAATCCGAAGGACTTAAATATCCCAACTCTTTAAGCTTCTCGTAGACGGCCACAGCGATAGCGTTATACGATTCCTGTGAAAGGTGTGTGTTGTCAGGAGAGTAGCCGTATTTGTTAATAATATCGATCACATCCATATAGTGCTCACCGTAATGATCTGCCAGATCCTTATTGATAGGGATATACAGATCTTCGAGACGCCATCTTGATGTAGTGCCGAGAACAATATAGTTTTGGATTCCGCCGTCCTCAAGATTCAGGAATCTGTCAATTTCTTTTATTACAGGTTCGGTATTTGAATTAATTCCGTCATCAGTTACCCAGTCATTGGAACCGAGCCAGAATATATATATTTTTTCAGGATCTGCTATCTGATTGTAATGCTCTTCATCCGTGTATGTCCAAATAGCGTCATGAGTATTGAAACCGTACATTCCGTAGCCCTCAACGGGAATGTTGACCATTTTCTGCAGCTTTTCGTATGGAGCGTTTTCAAGATTATCGTTATTGTCACCGAGTGAACCCTGGGTAAGTGAGTCGCCAAGCCACACAATTGCCTTCGGGTGTATCTGTTCCGCGGGTGCTTCCTGAGCAGGGGTGGGTTCCGTAGTTACCGCAGTTTCCGGGGCTTTTGTTGTATCAAGTATCGGTTCGGTAAGTTGGCTTTCGTCTGCTGATTGATCTTCCGGAACCGGACCGGATGTGGGCGTGGTTGTGGACACGGAACATGCGGAAAGTAAAAGACACAAGATTAACGGTATAGTGATTGCATTTATAGTGCTCTTCATGTAAATCTCCATTCCTAAAATGATTTTATGTTATAATTGGGTTAATTTTAACATAAGTTCGTAAGCGAGGTCTATTATGGGATTTACATTTTCGAGCACAAATATCAGGGAAAATAACGTTGTATTTATATACGAAGACAGTGCCTATCCCGGTGTACGCAGGATCGCCGGAAGAGTAAGGGACGATATTGAGAAAGTTTTCGGGGCGAAGCCGATAGGGGTGGAGACCGATAATTTTTCCGATACAGCTGCTTTTTTTTCTTATCCCGTATTCTTCGGAACGGTAGGAAAAAGCGAGCTGCTTGAGAGGCTTGCCGCACAAAAAGCGATCAACCTCTTTGATATAGCAGGGGAGCGGGAAGTCTACTCGATAACTATAGTTGATGATCTCCAATTTGACGGGTTTAGCTTTGAGTCCGCAATTATTATTGCCGGAAGTGATAAGAGAGGAACTATATACGGACTGTTCAAATTGTCGGAAATGCTGGGCGTTTCTCCGTTTGTGGACTGGCTGGATGTAAAGCCGCAAAAGCTATCGGAACTGACGCTCAACCGGGATGATTCATGCATATCCAAAACGCCTTCAGTAAAATACAGGGGATTTTTTATCAATGATGAATGGCCTGCATTCGGTAATTTCTGTAACAGGAACTACGGTGGATTTAATGCCAAAGTCTATGGGCATGTTTTCGAACTTCTGCTGCGCCTCAAGGGTAATTATCTGTGGCCGGCAATGTGGAGCGCGGTATTTTCCGAGGACGGGCCGGGAAAGGCTAACTGTGCGCTGGCCGATGAGCTGGGAGTGATAATGGGGACGAGCCATCACGAGCCATGCATGAGGCAGGGAGAAGAGTATTCCCATGTAAGAGGTCCGGAATCCGTTTACGGTGATGCATGGGATTTTCTCTCAAACAGGGAAGGTATTATTAAATTCTGGGAAGACGGGATCAGGGCCCGTTCTGATTATGAAAACGTATATACCGTAGGAATGCGCGGTGAGGCGGATTCGGCGATTATGGGTGGCGAAGCAAGCCTTGCCGATAATATAGCACTCCTTCGGGATGTAATATCGACACAGAACAGACTTCTTGAAGAGGGCCTTGATAAGCCGGTTGACAAGATACCGCGGATGTTTGCTCTCTACAAAGAGGTTGAACCATTCTTTTACGGTGATGATAAAACCCCGGGGCTTATGAACGATCCCGCTCTTGAAGGCGTAACGCTTATGCTGTGCGATGATAATTACGGAAATCTCAGAAGCGTTCCGACGCAGGAGATGAGAGAGCATAACGGCGGATACGGAATGTATTATCATTTTGATTATCACGGAGCGCCTGTATCATATGAATGGATGAATACAAACTATCTGCCCAAGATATGGGAACAGATGACACAGGCATATGATTTTGGGATCAGAGAGCTTTGGATCGTAAATGTGGGTGATATATTTACCCATGAATATCCGCTGTCATTCTTCCTTGATCTTGCCTACGACTTTGAAAGGTGGGGTACAAAAGAGAAGGATTGCGCCGAGAAATATACAAAGACTTTTGTCGGGAAGAACTTTTCTTCGCTATCAAATGAGCAGCAGTCCGATATTGTAAAGCTTCTTCTCGGGTATACGCAAATCACAGCAAGGCGCAGAACGGAAGCAATGAATGACAGCGTGTACGCGCCTTTTGCATACGGAGAGTGTGACCGGACGATAGAGCGCATTGATGAACTTGAGGCACTTGCATCGGATATATACGGCTCTGTGGACGATGATACTGCTTTTGCTTTTTACGAACTGGTATATCTTCCGCTTATGGCCACAATGAATATACAGAAAATGTGGCTTCTTACAAGTAAAAATCATGCATATGCCTCTTTGGGCTCCACATATGCGAATACTCTTGCCGACAGGATCGGTGATTGCCTTAAGAAGGATAAGAAAATTGTGGAAAAACTCCACTCTGTCCGTAAAGGCAGATGGTATGGAATGGGAATGTCCGAGCACATCGGGTTTAAAAATTGGTGTGAGGAAGAGTGCCAGAAACCAGTTATTCACACTTTTGAGCCCTCCGGAAAATCAAGGCTTATTATTACCGTATCTTCATCGGGAGAGCATACCGAAGGACGATTCTGGTCCGGAAAAGAGCTTACCATGGCGGATGCCCTTAATCCCCTTGTTTGCGGTGGCTATATCGAACTTAGCACTGCCGGATCGGAAAAGGTTACGTATGAAATAACAAGCGATGATGATTTTATTGACATCATTGATAAGGGAAAGAGTGTCAAATGCGGTCGTTTGAAGAAGGTCTTTATATTCGTGGACAGAATGAAGATCAGCGGACAGGAATCTGTTACAGGGTACGTACAGGTCAGAACAAAAGATACAACCGTCAGAATAAGGGTACCGGTTTACAATCCGTCTATCCCGGATGATATGCCGGTCAATACATATATGTACCGGGAAGACGATACGAGCACATACATGAACTGTATTTCAATGAGTGCAGACTGCTTTACGTCCCAAAAGGATACCGAGGCGGGATCATTTGAGGTGATCAAAGGATACGGCAGATCCGGATCAGCCCTTAAGGCATATCCGCAGGATGTGATTTTTTCGAAGCAGGATGCCCCGTCGGTAACATATGCATTCAACATTGAAACGGCGGGAAAGTATACTGCGAGACTATATACAAGCCCTGCAAATCCCTGTTTTAAGGACAGGAAACTGATGATAGCCGTATCTGCCGGTAAAGATACATATCGGGAGATAAACCTTATTCCCGACGGTTTTGAGGTAAAGGACCATAATAAACCATGGGAGACAGGGGTTCTTGCGAATGTACGGTGTACCGATTTTGAGCTGGATTTGAAAAAAGGGATAAATGAACTAAGTATAGCGGCGCTGTCTCCCGGATTTGTCCTTGAGAAGATCGTGATAGCAAGGGCCGGATGCGAACTGCCGTATTCATATCTGGGAGCGGCTGACAGTTTTAAGGTTACAGATAAATGAAAGAGGAACCGGTTATGGCAAACATAAGATTTGCAAGAGTATTTACAAGCGGTGCGGTTTTACAGAGAAATAAAGAGATACACATATGGGGTTTTGCCGACAGGGACAGAACTGTTACCGTAGAATTTGCAAGGAATAAAGCACAGTGCAAATGTGATGAAAACGGGAGATTCGATGTCAGGTTTTCGCCGATGGATAAGGGTGGTCCTTATACACTTACGGCAGGGGATGATAAGGGAGGCATTGCCGTAAGCGAAGATATAATGATAGGTGATGTTGTGATCATCAGCGGTCAGTCCAATATGGAATTCCCGATGATAAGAGTCAAAGAGACGTATCCGTGGGAATGGGATAATGACAGGAATGAGATGATCAGGACCTTTAAGGTTACCGAAAACGGGGTTTTTAAGGCCCCTCTTGATGATGTTGAGACGGGAGAGTGGATATCGGCGGCACCGGATACGCTTGATGATTACTCTGCCGTCGGGTATTTTACGGCAAAGCATATGCGAGACCATGAGGATGTCTGCGTGGGGATCATAAACCTGACTCTCGGAGGAGTCATTATAGAGGCGTTTATGAGTCCGCAAATGCTTGAGGGGTTCGATGGCGCGTTAGCCGAGGCCGAAAAATTTAAGGACGACGAATACAGACAGAAGATACTTAAGTTAAATGATGAAAATGCCGAAAGATGGCGCAGCAATCTGGATAGGGATGATGCAGGGCTTAAGGATCACTATGAAGACGGCAAAACCATTCTCGAGACGGGGAAGCAGATTGCTCTTCCGCAGTTCTTTTCGGATACAGAGCTTAGCGGATTTGTTGGAAGTATATGGATCGCGAAGAAATTTACCGCCCAGAAGGAGTACGCCGGAAAGAAGGCAACGTTATGGCTCGGCACTATTACGGATTATGATTTTTGCTATTTAAACGGTGAATTTATAGGCACTACGGATTACTGCTATCCGCCGAGAAGATACGATATACCCGAGGGACTCATTAGGGAAGGAGAAAATACTGTAGTAGTCCGCATATGCGTAGAAAAAGGTTTCGGAAGAGTAACGCCGGGCAAATTGTATGGTGTTGTGTTCGGAAGTGGTGNNNTACAACGGACGGTTTTACCGAAGGAATAGACGGAGCGGATCATGTTATAGGTCTTGGCGGGGTGTGGAATTATCTTTATGGAGCAAGATGTGGAGCCGCTGAGGAGACCGTATTTGTAAACTGGAAGCCAACAGCTCTTTACAACGGGATGATGGCTCCGCTAAGCGGTCTGTCTGTCAAGGCATTCGCATATTATCAGGGTGAGAGTAATTGCGGAGCTTTTCGGGATTATGCCGAGCTAACAAAGAGATTTGTTGATGGAATACGCAAAATGTGGGGTGAAGATATCCCGTACATATGCGTAGAACTTCCGGAGTTTGATGCAAGAATGGAAGAAGTATCATACGATCACGGCATGGCGTGGCGCGGATTGCAGGCTGCTCAGGAGGAATGTGTTAAAATCCCGGGCTGCTATCTTGTAAAAGCCTTCGGGTGTGGTGAACTTAATGATATTCATCCGCAACGAAAAGAGCCGATAGGGAAGGATATAGCAGATATCATCAGTTCGCTGTGATTTAGGTTTTAATCAGAGAATTTCGCCGTAATTACAAGTATGAGCAGAATAAGGGATTGGCTTAAAAGAAATAAACAAAAGAGCGCAGCATGGCCGAGAAATATGGCCGTGCTGTATTTACTGTTCATAATTGTGCCCCTGTTTGTGACGGATACCATTGTCTTTGTAATGCTCAGGAACTACAACCGATCGGATCGCACCTACTCTTATGAGAAAGCGGCGGAAAACATGGAGTATCTGTTCGGAACCGTTCTTGATAATGCTTCGAGTATAGTCATGAATGTTATAAGAAATGATGAGATCGATGATTTTCTTGAGAAGGATTATGACAGCAACATTGACTATTATCAGAATTACAGGCAGGTCACAAACAACAAATTCCTGCGGGCGCTTTGTTCGGTAAACAATGCTTCACTTGAAATATATACGGACAATCCCACGATAATAAACGGCGGAGGAATATACAGTATCGACAGAGCCGGTGGCAGCGACTGGTATAAGGACTATATAGAATCGGAACAGAGCACATATGTAAAGTTTTACTATGACAAGGATTCGGGTCCTGTAACAAAACCCCGCAGACGGCTTATGGTTGTAAAGCGTATGAACTATTATCCGAGGGATAAGTATGAGAAAATATGCAGGGTTCTCATAGATTACGGTGAGTTCATACGAAGTATGGAATCTGTATCGTCGGGTGAGAGCGGTTATATCGCGGATGAAGAAAAGATATGCGTTTTCTCCGACGGAAACAACAATATATATGATGATTTTGTACCGCTTGGGGAATTAAAGAGGAAAACCGGTTACAGCAAAAAGTTTACATATTCGGGGACGGATTTTACGATCAGTGTAATTGACAAGCCGGGATCCTTTACCGAAACCATGTGGCAAAACCGGTATCTTCTGCTGCTTATGCTTGCGGTTAATGCGGTTTTTCCCATATTCTTTGCAAGACTTACCCAGACAGTCCAGAGGGGTAAGCTCAAGGAGCAGGAGATGGATATAGCCAGGCAGCAGGCGGAGCTTCTGGCACTTCACTCACAGATCAATCCGCATTTTCTGTTCAACGCCCTTGAGAGCATCAGGATGCATTCGGTTTTGAGAGGTGAGGACGAGACGGCCGAAATGGTTGAAAAACTCGCGATTATAGAACGTAAGAATGCGGACTGGAATGATGATTATACAACTATCGAAAATGAGATGGATGTAGTCGATGCATATTTAAAACTTCAGCAGTACAGATTCGGGGACCGGCTGTCATACGAAATAGATGTTGATGATAACTGCAAAAATGCCAAGATACCGAAGCTTACAATAGTTACATTTGTTGAGAATGCGTGCGTTCACGGAATAGAAGGCAAATCAAGTCCGGGATGGATATTCGTCAGAGTATACACCAAAGACATGGATATGATAATAGAAATTGAGGATACCGGA
>DEEW01000062.1:3478-3824 GCA_002350465.1 Lachnospiraceae bacterium UBA2868 | reverse complement strand
AAGTGACGAGGATGTGGAGGTGCTTCGCCGCAGAATGGAGGAAGCCTCCATCGAGGATCTGAAACAAAAAGGCAGGATCGGAGTTGTTAATGCGTGCCTGCGGTTAAAGATAGCCACTGAGAACAGGGTAAGATTCATTATAGAATCCGAGAAAGGGATCGGAACCACAATAGGAGTAGTAATACCGAGGGAATATATTAATGAGAAAAGTATTGTTAGTTGATGATGAGCCCTTTATATTGCAGGGACTTAAAGCGGTCGTGGACTGGAATGCCGAAGGCTTTGATGTTGTAAAATCATGCGCAAACGGTCTGGAGGCATATGAATATCTGAAGGATAATAAGGT
>DEEW01000062.1:793-3463 GCA_002350465.1 Lachnospiraceae bacterium UBA2868 | reverse complement strand
GATGTTATTCTTGCGGATATCAAGATGCCGGTGATGACAGGCCTCGAACTTCTGAAGAAAATCAGGGAAGAAAAAGTGTCGGATGCCTTTTTTATAATTCTCACCGGATTTAAGGAATTTACATATATCCAGACCGCACTTCGTTANNCGTTATGACTGCATGGAATATATGCTAAAACCCGTGGAGAAGACGGAACTGCTCGGGCTCCTTCGAAAGATCGCAAAGGTTTCCGACATAAGGGATGAGGAAGAAGAGTCCAGATCTTCAATGGAACAGGCTTATCTTGCGCGGAATATGATGGCGCTTCTGTTCGGAAAGTTCGATGAAGCAAATGTTTCCTATGTCAAAAATCATCTGCAGCTGTCCGATGAGATCAGATACGTTGATATCGAGATGTCGGAATTTGCAGAGTCTGCCGAGGAACTTGAAGAAGGAGAGATGAGAGGCAGGCAAAGAAAGGTCTATGCCGCAGTAAGGGAATACCTAAAGGATGAGAGAGAACACTGTATCTTTGATGTATCCCATGATGAGAAAAGCTATGATACCGGTCTGATATACTGCGATTATTTTGCCGCAAAGCGTAATATGAGTCTGGATGATTTTCTGTCCGGACTCAGGAGTCATGTAATGAAGGAGACGGGATATGATACGACGGTGTTTGTCGGGAAAAGCGTTCCAAGAATAGATGCTGTATCAAAATCATATTCAACTGCCTGTATGCTCAAATCCCTTGAGGCGTTCAGAAGCCGGAAAAGTATATATTATTATGACAGCGAAGCGTCGTATGATACCAATTCTGTCGTGATACTGAAGGATATCATCGACGGATTGATCAAAGCTATTTCAGAAGATGACACCGCCGAGATCAGGAGCAGAGTGGATGATTTTTACAAGGAACTTAACAAGAATGAGGCCTCTGAAACAAAAAGGCTTAATATCAATTATTTTCTGTTCCAGCTTATTCATATGGCAACCGAGCTTGATGCGGAGCTCAATCAGGAGGAGATACTCAGGTTTATAGCCGAGCATTCCTCCGAGGAGGGGATACTTCGGGGAAGCAGCGTGCATATGGCAAGCTTTTGCTGTGATTACGCCCGGTATATGTCGCAACTTCGCAAAAATGTGTCAGGGGGAGTTCTTCTGGAAATTGAAAAGGAGATAAGGGACAATTATGCCGAAAACCTCACTCTTCGTGATCTCGGCAGGAAGTATTTTGTAAACAGTTCGTATCTCGGACAGATATTTCAAAAAAAATACGGCCAGTCCTTCAAGGATTATCTTACCGCCTACAGAATTGAAAAGGCCCAAAGCCTTCTTCGGGATACTGACCTTAGGATCGCGGAAATAGCTGAAAAAGTGGGGTACAGGGACAGCGACTATTTCCTGAAAAAGTTTATTGAGGCAAACGGGTGTACCCCGTCAAAATACAGAAAAAATCTGAACTGAAATTTATCGGGTGTTATTCTAACGTTTGTCGGGTAGATACTTTCTGATTTCAAAAATATAATGATGATATATTCGCCGGAGATTTTGTTCCGGTGAAATATCATCATTTTTTATATTATACGGGAGGTATGTATGAAGAAAAAGATTATAGCTCTTTTCTTGACAGCAGGTGTTGTTGCTTCAATGCTTGCAGGTTGCGGCGGCTCAGGCGATGCGGCTCCTGCAGCGGATGCCGGCGCTGATGCTACTGCTACTGCAGATGCGGATGCCGGTGAGGAAGATGCATCGGAAGATGCAGGATCAGGTGAAGTTACAAACTTCACTATGTTTATCACAATGCCCGGTTCAGAGATCAATGACGACAATGAGATCGCTCAGATGATCGCTGATAAATGGGGTGTAAAGGTTAAAGAGACATGGCTTACCGGACAGACAGCTTCGGAAGCTACAGGTACACTTATTGCAGGCGGTGAGTACCCTGACTTCATCGACTCGGATGAGATGAATCTTCTTATCGATGCCGATGCACTCGTTCCGCTTGATGATTACATCGATAAGTATCCTGAATTCAAGGAGACATGGTTCACACCCGAAGAGTGGGAGAAATTCCGCCAGCCCGACGGACATATCTACTGGATCAATCCCTTCGGTAACACAATGGGCGAGACCAAGCAGACAACTCATAATGATGAGGCATTCTGGATTCAGGTAAGAGTTCTTGAGTGGGCAGGATATCCCGAGATCCATACAATGGATCAGTATTTTGACCTTCTTGAGAGCTATATAGCAGCTAATCCTACAATGGAAGACGGCACGGAAAACCTTGCATACACCATTCTGTGTGAAGACTGGAGATACTTCTGCCTTGAAAATGCAGGCCAGTTCCTCGGCGGATATCCTAATGACGGATCAGTTATCGTTAACAAGACAAACATGACGATCGAGGATTACAATACATCCGAAGATACGATCGCATACTTCAAGAAGCTTAACGAAGAATACAATAAGGGATTTGTTGATCCCGAATCATTTACACAGACATACGACGAATACATTGCTAAGCTTTCAACAGGCCGTGTACTCGGTATGGTTGACCAGTGGTGGGATTTTGCTTACACCGTAAACGATTCCTTCAAGCAGTCAGGTCTTGACCAGAAGGGCTGCAACTACGTTCCTCTCGGCCTTACAACCAAGGAAGGTATGGAGAACAGATGGCATACATA
>DEEW01000062.1:426-665 GCA_002350465.1 Lachnospiraceae bacterium UBA2868 | reverse complement strand
AAAGGCGTTGACTATGACGTAGATGCAGACGGATTATACTTCCGTACACCCGAACAGAGACAGAACTGGGCTGATACATCTTACCAGGCAGCTCACAGATGCCAGTATTCTTACTTCCCTCAGTGGCATGGAACAAGCAGGGACGGCAAGAATGCCAACAAGCCCGAAGAGCAGCCTTCGGAATTCATGAGCGATATGGCAGAACCTCTTAAGAAGTGCTTTGATGCATACGGACATAC
>DEEW01000062.1:0-167 GCA_002350465.1 Lachnospiraceae bacterium UBA2868 | reverse complement strand
AAGCCCGAAGATTTCCTCAAGGAAATGCAGGATATTCTGGATACATTCAAGTAATACAGATAGGAGGGGCCCACGAGCGAGTTTTCCCGCTCGTGGGAGGAACCTTTCTGTACGGGGAGCGCTTTCGACGTAGTCGACTTTAATGCGCGACCCACCTTTTACCATAC
>DEEW01000093.1:5138-5308 GCA_002350465.1 Lachnospiraceae bacterium UBA2868 | reverse complement strand
CATATCAACAATATGATGGAACTCGGAGGGGCAGAGATAGCAGGAATAAAGATGCATGCCGCAATAGATGTGATCATGCGCAGAAATCACATTCATCATTGTACCATGGGCATTTGGTGTGACTGGGAAGCACAAGGTACAAGGATCACACAGAATCTGCTGCATGACAA
>DEEW01000093.1:4494-4877 GCA_002350465.1 Lachnospiraceae bacterium UBA2868 | reverse complement strand
TGACAATCCTTCACGGGGATGACCGTATCTACAACAACATATTTATACAGAAGTGGTCTCCTGGGGATCTCGTATTGGAAAATGATGTTGATCCCGATGCCAAACAGACTGAAAACAGAAAAGTGGGTACATATTGCTTTGATGAATATCCTTCTTATGATGAGTGGATCAAGCAGTTTGACATGGATGAAGAGTATCCCAATATGATGAAACACGAGTCAGCCCACTTCGCGCATCTTCCGGTCTGGATAGACGGAAATGCGTATTTTGAAGGCGCACGCGGATGGAAAAATGAGAAGAACGCATTTACCGATAATGCAGAAAATGTACATGTTGATGTAACTGAAAAGGACGGAGGCTATTTCCTTGATACAAATATCTAT
>DEEW01000093.1:2969-4437 GCA_002350465.1 Lachnospiraceae bacterium UBA2868 | reverse complement strand
TACGAGAATCCCGATGGGTCTCCGATCACATTTGATTATGATTTTCTTGGTAATCACCGCACCGTGGATGTTATTCCGGGACCTTTTGCCACAAAAGAGGATGCGCAAAACAAGTTATTTTAAGTATTGACATGAAACAAAGAACCGGCTCGGGCCGGTTCTTTGTTTCATGAAGATGAATATATGATATAATATGTCACTGTATGAGCAATAAAAAGTGGGTCGTGGTGGCTAAGGGCGCCGATTACAATAAAATAGCCAGGGATTTTGGAATCAGTCCGTATCTGGCAAGGATCATCAGAAACAGGGGAGCTGTTACCGATGAGGAGATTGATATGTTTCTTAACGGAGACATTTCCAAAATGCATGATCCCTCCCTTATGAAAGATATGGAAACGGCCGCTTCTATTCTTGCGGATGCGATAGAAGCTCAGGTGCCGGTAAGAATAGTCGGAGATTACGATATCGACGGCGTATGTGCGTCATATATACTGAAAAAAGGTATAGGTGCTGCCGGAGGAGTAGTAGATGTCAGACTCCCCGAGAGGATACGAGACGGTTACGGCATTAATGAGAATATTATAAGAACCGCATATGATGACGGAATCGAGCTTATAGTAACGTGTGATAACGGGATCGCCGCAGCTGCCGAAACTGCCCTTGCACAGTCACTGGGTATGAGTATTATAGTTACGGATCATCATGAAGTGCCGTATGAGGAAGTTGACGGCATTAAACACTACAGGCTTCCGGCCGCTGATGCGGTGGTAGATCCGAAAAGAGAAGACTGTACATACCCTTTTTCCGGGATATGCGGGGCCATGGTAGCATATAAGCTTATATGCTATATGTATGATCACTGCGATATAGGTGATATGGTAGAGAATAGGGAAAGCCTGCTTGAGGAACTGCTTACATTTGCGGCGTTTGCAACGGTAGGCGATCTTATGGAACTTACGGATGAAAATCGTATAGCAGTAAAATACGGTCTGGACAGATTAAAGGACACTCCCAATGTGGGTATGAGAGCACTTATAGAGGCAACGGGACTTAGTGGCGGGAAGATCACGGCATACCATGTGGGTTTTATACTGGGCCCCTGTATAAACGCTACGGGACGGCTGGAGACTGCCGATGCGGCACTTGACCTGTTTACGGAAGAAGACTATGATCTGGCTCTTGGCAAGGCCGGGGAACTTGTTAAGATCAACGAGAGCCGCAAGAATATGACGGTGGCTTTTACAAACAAAGCGATCAAGCTTGTTGAGGAGAACTATAAAAGTGATAAGGTGCTTGTTGTTTATATGCCTGAGTGCCATGAGAGTCTGGCGGGGATTGTTGCCGGAAGACTCAGGGAGCATTTCTACAAGCCCTCTATTGTACTGACGGATGACATCGAAGGTAACTTAAAAGGCAGCGGAAGATCCATAGAGCAGTACTCAATGTATGATGAGCTGAACAAGGTCAG
>DEEW01000093.1:837-2839 GCA_002350465.1 Lachnospiraceae bacterium UBA2868 | reverse complement strand
TGATCGAGAAGATAAGGATAGATATCCCGCTTCCCGTCGGGTATGTAAGCGAAGCTTTTATTGAGGAAATTGACAGGCTTGAGCCCTTCGGAGTATCCAACCCGAAGCCGGTATTTGCCCAGAAGGATGTACCGGTAAGAAGCGTACAGCTTCTGGGGAAAAATAAGAATCTTCTCAAAATGGTACTTGAAGGGAAAAATGCCGCAGGGGACACGGTTGCTGTTGAGGCTGTATATTTCGGTGATACCGAGGGAGCATATGAGGAACTAAGAGACAGGACGAGTGTGTCGGTATTGTACCAGCCGGGGGTAAACGAGTATAACGGAAGGCGCAGCATCCAGCTTGTGATCAGGGATTATATCTGAGCTGTTGAGAGAATAGGAAAGGCCTCCGGGGGCGGAGACCTTTACCATCTTATGAGGGGGAGATAGTGAGTGTTCATCAACTATCTGAATACATAGTAAAAAACAATTGTGTTTAAACTGTGTTCAAAAAGTGAATTATTTATTATTGATAAAATTAGTGCTAATACGGAGGAAATACCAACATTGAAGTCTTTAATGGAATTATGCAGGGACTTTGAATATGAAGTTCTGTGCGGCAGTATGGACAAAACATATACGGAGTTTGTGACCGACAACAGGAAGCTTGCAAAGGGATGTGTATATGTTTGTATAAAAGGTGCCAATTTTGACGGACATACATGCGTTGGACAGGCTGTAGCGGCAGGTGCGGCACTTATTGTAGTCGAAAGAGACCGATCCGGGCTTGAGTGTCCTGACGATACTAAGGATACAACAATAATTAAAGTTGAATCCACAAGGGCGGCGATGGCGTATATTTCGTGCGCACATTACGATTATCCCGCAAAGGAGCTGGTAACCATCGGTATTACCGGGACCAAGGGCAAGACAACAACAACTTACCTTATCAGGTCAATACTTGAGCAGGCAGGCCGGAAGGTAGGGCTTATCGGAACCATCGAGACGATAATAGGGGAGGAGCACAAACCGGCAGCCAACACAACCCCTGACTCTCCGGCTCTGCAGAAGATGCTCCGGCAAATAGCCGACTGCGGGTGCGATACGGTTGTAATGGAAGTTTCCAGCCAGGGGCTGATGCTTCACAGGACACTCGGAATTAACTTTGATATCGGGATTTTTACCAATATAGAGCCTGACCATATAGGACCGAACGAACATACGGATTTTGAACAGTATCTCTCCTGCAAGGCAATGCTTTTTAAGCAGTGCAAAACAGGAATAGTAAATGCCGATGATAAGCATATCGATTCCATACTCAGGGACAGTACATGCGATGTTATCAAATACGGATTCAAGGAAGGTCTTGACTATTCTGCCAAGAACGTGAAGTTCGTAGGAGAGGGATCACATCTCGGAATGGAATTTGACGTATGCGGAAGGGCCAATTATCCGGTTAGGATCAATATGCCCGGACGATTTTCCGTGTATAACGGACTGTGTGCGGTTGCGGTCTGTGACGTGCTGGGAATAGATGCAGAAGCGGTGCAGAACGTACTTCCGAAGGGACACGTAAAGGGCAGGATCGAGCCTGTAAAGGTGTCGGATGATTTTACGCTTCTGATTGATTATGCACATAATGCCATGGCGCTTGAAAGTCTTCTTACAACACTTCGCGAGTACAATCCGGCCCGGCTCATATGTCTGTTCGGATGCGGAGGTAACAGATCAAGGGACAGAAGGTTTGAAATGGGAGAGGTTTCAGGGCGTCTTGCGGATTTTACGGTTATCACATCCGATAACCCGAGATATGAAGATCCCTTGGATATAATCGCGGATATAGAAACCGGAATATCTAAAACTTCCGGAAAATACATTAAAATACCCGATCGTAAAGATGCGATACGTTACTGTATCAGAAACGGTAAAAAAGGTGATATAATAGTTTTGGCGGGAAAAGGACACGAAGATTATCAGGAGATCAAAGGTGTCAAGCATCCGATGGATGAGAGGGTGCTGAT
>DEEW01000093.1:412-733 GCA_002350465.1 Lachnospiraceae bacterium UBA2868 | reverse complement strand
GGCTGGCTTGCCGGCAAGATCATGGGAACGTCCCATTCGGTGATCATTAACATCATTCTGGGTCTTGTGGGCGGTGCGCTTGGCGGATGGCTCGGCAGTCTCATCGGAATCGGTGCGACGGGGACGATCGGCTCGATCATTATATCCGTAGCAGGTGCGTGTCTGCTCATATGGATATCGAGGAAGATATTCAAATAAGTATTTGATTAATATATGGTTTTTTGATATCATTACGCATTATATCGTAAAGCCGAGGTGAAAGATCCATATTATGGACCCTGACAGTCGAACTATAATCATAGTTTGTTTGTTGTTTATTGC
>DEEW01000093.1:0-221 GCA_002350465.1 Lachnospiraceae bacterium UBA2868 | reverse complement strand
GCAGCCGTCACGAGAAGATGGGGGCTGTCGGCTGTTACGGCATCTACTTTTATCATGACTCTTGCCATGTTCCTTATCGGCGAGATGCTTCCAAAGAGTATCGGTAAGAAGTTAAGTGAAAAATCCAGCCTTGCCTGCGCAGGGCTTCTTGTGGTACTCATGAAAGTGCTGCGGCCCATTACAGCTATCCTGTCGGGTATCGGCAAACTGACTCTCAGGAT
>DEEW01000090.1:11314-11550 GCA_002350465.1 Lachnospiraceae bacterium UBA2868 | reverse complement strand
AAAGAAATGAAAAAGCAGAGTTTCCTGCTGATCGTTTCATTTTTTATGGTCATCTACGGGATAATTTTCTATTACTGGCCGTTAACGGGCTGGCTGATGGCCTTTGAAAACTACAAGCCGAAGAAAGGACTGCTCGGTTCCAAATTTGTGGGACTTGATAAGTTCAGGTTCCTTTTTGAAGATGCTGTATTTATAAAGGTTATCAGAAATACTTTTGCGATGGGATTACTTAATCT
>DEEW01000090.1:9150-11286 GCA_002350465.1 Lachnospiraceae bacterium UBA2868 | reverse complement strand
TCACCACAACAATAATGGCGGTTCTTTTCGCTATTATTCTTAATGAGGTAAGAAGGGCATGGATCAAGAAACCGATACAGACGATCTCTTACCTTCCACATTTCCTGTCATGGATAGTAGTTACCGGAATACTTCATGATTCACTTTCATCCTCCGGTATTGTTAATGATATTTTACTCAGAATCGGAATAATTGATCAGGCAATCAACTTCTTTGCATTCCCTAAGTATTTCTGGCCTATTGTGGCATTTGCCAACTGCTGGAAGGAAACAGGATGGAATGCCATAATCTATCTTGCTGCCATAACGGCGATCGATCCTTCACTTTATGAAGCGGCCTCCATAGATGGTGCGGACAGATTACAGAAGATCAGATATATTACGCTCCCCGGTATTAAACCTACATTTATGATTTTGCTTCTAATGAATGTGGGAAATGTATTAAACGCCGGGTTCGAAGTTCAGTACCTGCTGGGAAACGGTCTGGTACAGTCGGTATCCCAGACTATAGACATCTACGTTCTGAAATGGGGTATTTCCCAGAATGACTACTCACTCGGTACCGCGGCGGGACTGTTTAAGAGTGCGGTAAGTATTCTTCTTATCGTTATCGCCAACGCCATAGCCAAGAAGCATGGCGAAGAGAGATTGTTCTAAGGGAGGGGATAGCGATGAGACAGAATGAACACAAGAACTACAAAGTAAGAGGGACGATTAGTGACAAGGTATTCACGGTCATCGTATGGGTGTTCCTGATATCCTTTGTTATCATTACTTTATATCCTGTATTAAATACGGTTGTTCTTTCGTTTAACGACGGTATTGATGCCGTAAGGGGTAAGATTTATCTCTGGCCGAGAAAGTTCTCAATGAAGAACTACAAAACCGTTATGGCCATGCAGAATATATGGGTAGGAGCAAAAATCACTGTTTTAAGGACAGTTATTGCTACCCTGACTTCTCTTGTAGCAAATGCTCTTCTTGCATTTATTGTCAGCCGTAAGAGGTTTTTGTTCAGATCGGGATTATCCCTTTTCTGGGTTATCACCATGTATGTAAACGGCGGAATGATCCCGGTATTCTTGCTGTACAAGAATCTGGGACTTACCGGTACATTCCACGTGTACTGGATCCCCGGTATGATAAGTGCATTTAATATGCTTGTTATGAGAACATACATGGGAGGCATTCCGGAGAGCCTTGAGGAATCGGCCCAGCTTGACGGTGCAGGATACTGGACTATCTTTACAAAGATCATATCCCCGCTATGTAAGCCGGTTTATGCTACGGTTGCATTGTTTATAGCGGTGTGGCAGTGGAACTCATGGTTTGATGCAATGCTTTATAACAGAATGAAGACCGAATACACGACTCTTCAGTATGAGCTTATGAAGTTGCTGTCATCCGTTATGCAGCAGAGCGGAAGTGCCGAGAATGCCAAGAACGGAGCTGCAACGATCACTCCTGTAACAATCAGGGCGGCAGCAACGGTGGTTACGATGCTTCCCATAATCATGCTTTATCCTTTCCTGCAGAGATACTTTGTAACCGGACTGACCATCGGCGGAGTTAAAGAATGACAGCTGCCTGTTTAAACGGAATGTATACGAATTATTTTGAAAAGGCGGGATATCCGGCCGATGAGATCGAGCGCAGGCTCTCTGATATATTTGATACACTGTTTTACGGATCCGAAGATGAGAAGATCTATCATGAAACAGGGGATATGGGATATATCGTAGATACGGGGAATATAGACGCCAGAACCGAAGGCATGTCATATGGAATGATGATGTGCGTTCAGCTTGATCACAAGGAGAAATTTGATCGTATCTGGAAGTGGGCCAGAACGAATATGTACCTTAGCGAAGGCAGGAATCAGGGCTTTTTTTGCTGGTCCAATGCTCTTGACGGAAGTAAGAATTCAGACGGTCCGGCACCTGACGGTGAAGAATACTTTGCGGCAGCACTCTTGTTTGCTTCCCACAGGTGGGGAGACGGCGAAGGGATATTCGAATACAGTCGCGAAGCCTGTGATATTCTCCATAATATGATCAGGGAAGCCGACGGAACCCGTGGCCGAGGAATGTTCGACAGAGAAAACCATCTGATAAGGTTTGTTCCGGAAGTTGATTTT
>DEEW01000090.1:8428-9140 GCA_002350465.1 Lachnospiraceae bacterium UBA2868 | reverse complement strand
GATCCGTCATATCATCTTCCGCATTTTTACGAATTGTTTTCACAGTGGGCATATCCCGAAGACAGAACCTTTTTTGCAAAGGCGGCATCCGCCAGCAGGCAGTACCTTCATAAGGCCTGCCATGAGCTTTCGGGACTTTGCGCTGAGTATTCGTATTATGACGGAATTCCCTATGAAAAGGGAGGAGAGATCTGGGGTAAGCATGACTGGTATTATTCGGATGCATACAGGACGATAATGAACATCGTTCTTGATCATGTATGGTTTTGTAAAGATGAATGGCAGGAGATTGAGGGCGCAAGATTTATTAATTGTATGTGCCAGAAGGTCGGAGAGGACAACTGGGGAAAGGTCCTTGACTGGGACGGAACAGTAAGGTGTGAGGATGTACTTCATCCAACTGCTGTGATTGCAACAAACGCAGCAGCGTACGCTCTTGTGTCTGATGAAGAATCTGATGATGCTTTAGCACTTAATGCAAAAAAGTGTCTTGCGAAATTCTGGGACACCCCCTTAAGGCAGGGAGAGCGCCGATACTATGATAATTGCCTGTATTTGTTTGCTTTTTTGCTGCTTAGCGGCAGATACAGGATATGGTAGAAATACCTTCTTTCATAAATCCTTCTTTAAACGCCGGGAGCACCACCCGGCGTTTCTCCTTGTGTGGGTTTGCGACACTTGCTTTAGTGTGATATCATATTAAACGGTATGT
>DEEW01000090.1:3385-8398 GCA_002350465.1 Lachnospiraceae bacterium UBA2868 | reverse complement strand
GTATGTTGCCGATATATCACAGTCGGAAGAATTTTATGATATGTGGTATAACCGTATGCCTAAAGAGCGCCGTATAAAAGCTGACAGATATAAGCCTGATAAAGACAGGAAACGGTGTATTGCGGCGTATGCACTTCTTGCATATGCGTTATGTGAGGCTCAAGAAAACGGCCTTATTTCCCAAGGGATTGATCCAGGGAGTGCGGAGCTTCCAATATCGGAAGATGACAATGGCAAGCCGTACTTGGAGGACATCCCGATTTGCTATAGTATTTCCCATTCCGGGGATATGGTTGCAGTAGCACTATCACCCAAGGAAGTCGGATGCGACGTTGAGTGTAAGAGCAAAAATGCCATGAGCATTGCGGAGCATTTTTTCTCGGAAGATGAAGTTGCTTTTTTAAGAAGTATAGATGATGAAAGCCGGCAGGGACTTGAGTTTACCAGACTGTGGACAATGAAGGAGAGCGTTGTCAAATGCAGCGGGGAAGGAATCAGACGTGCATTTAGCGATTTTTCGCTCATCGACTGTGCCGGAGAAAGAGTCGGACATTTAACTCTTCCCGGAAGAAATGATACCTTCCGTGTAGGGGAGTTTGAGAGCAAAAACGGATACTGCTTCAGCGTATGCAGTGTATATGAAGATATAGAAGATAAAATAAGATATGTGAGGCTTGAAGATGAATAACAAAGATTCGGAGTTTTTTGAAAATCGTCCCGTGACAATGAATGAAGGCAATAACCTTCTTCAGATCGAGGAGCATATGTATATTCTCGATGATGTTGAGAAACCCAACGGATTCAGAAATATGTTCCCATATTCGGAAATACCGAAGATACCGTTTAACGACAGGATAGTACCCCACAATATGCCCAAGGAAATATGGATCACGGATACTACATTCCGCGACGGACAGCAGTCAAGGGCACCGTACACAACCGAACAGATAGTTACAATCTATGACTATCTTCATAAACTGGGCGGTCCTAACGGGATGATCAGGGCAAGTGAATTCTTCCTGTATTCCAAGAAGGACAGGGATGCGGTATATAAATGTATGGAGAGGGGATACAAGTTCCCCGAGGTCACAAGCTGGATAAGGGCAAGCAAGGAGGACTTCAAACTTGTCAAGGAGCTGGGAATGCCCGAGACCGGAATTCTTGTAAGCTGCAGTGACTACCATATATTCTTAAAACTTAAAATGACGCGCCGTCAGGCGATGGATCATTATTTAAGCGTAGTCAGGGACTGCCTTGAAGAAGGAATATCCGTTAGATGCCACCTTGAGGATATTACAAGGGCTGATATATACGGTTATGTTGTGCCGTTCTGTCTGGAGCTTATGAAACTGATGGACGAATACAAGATACCGATCAAGGTTAGGGCATGCGATACTATGGGTTACGGGGTCAATTATCCCGGTGCCGTAATCCCCAGAAGTGTACAGGGAATCATCTATGCGATACATACTCATGCGGGAGTGCCTTCGGAACTGATCGAATGGCACGGACACAATGATTTCTACAAGGCCGTTGTCAATTCCACCACAGCATGGCTGTACGGCTGCAGCGGTGTAAACACGTCACTGTTCGGCATAGGAGAGCGTACGGGTAACACACCTCTTGAGGCTATGGTATTTGAATATGCACAGCTTCGCGGAACCCTTAACGGAATGGATACGCAGGTAATTACCGAACTTGCGGAGTACTACGAGAAAGAGATCGGATACCAGATTCCGCCACGCACACCTTTTGTAGGCAAGAACTTCAATGTTACAAGAGCCGGAATACACGCCGACGGGCTTCTCAAGAATGAAGAGATATACAATATATTCGATACCGAGAAATTCCTTAACCGTCCGGTACTGTGTGCCGTGTCGAATACATCGGGTCTGGCGGGAATCGCCCACTGGATCAACAGTTACTATAAGCTTCCGGAAGAAAAGCATTACGCCAAGAGCGATGAGCTTATCGTTGAACTCAAGAAATGGGTTGACGAACAGTATGACGAGGGCCGCGTGACTGTTCTTACCGATGATGAACTGATAGCCGAGATCAATGCCACGGCCGAAAAACTCGGCGTTCCCAAGCCGTCGGAATTATAAAGAATTAGGATAAGGATTTTTTATTTTATGATTGACATACTCATAATATGGGGTATAATACAATTAAACATATGAATAGTTGTTCATATGTAAAAACAAATTATCAGTTTAAAATCATAAAGGAGATACATTATGGCTAAGACATACGGAATCGAAGTTGACTGTGCAAACTGTGCAAACAAAATGGAAGAAGCTGCAAAGGCTACCGCAGGAGTTAAGGACTGCACAGTAAACTTTATGGCGCTCAAGATGAATGTTACATTTGAAGACGGAGTCGATGAACTCGGAGTCATGAAGGAAGTGCGCAAGAACTGCAAAAAGGTCGAGGATGACTGCGAGGTTTTTATCTAATGACAGGATTGCAAATGCAATCCTGTCGCGGCGACGTCGAATAAGCAAAGCTTATTCGATGTTGGTTGTACAAAGGGAGAACGAGTAAATGAACAAAAAGCAAAAGAAAACTCTCATCAGAATAATAATTGCAGCGGTTTTGCTTGTAGTAATTGCTGTTGCAGAGCCGTTGATCGAAAGCATGGAGCCGCCATTTCAGGCTGTGCCGTTGGCAAAGATCGTTTCTTTCGTTCTGTACCTGATCCCTTATCTTGTTATCGGCTGTGACATACTGAAAAAGGCCTTCAAAGGAATATTGAACGGTCAGGTTATGGATGAGAATTTTCTCATGGCCGTAGCAACGGTGGGAGCTTTTTGCCTCGGAGAATACCGGGAAGGTGTTGCAGTTATGCTGTTCTACCAGATCGGAGAACTGTTCCAGTCGGTTGCGGTCGGAAAGAGCCGCAGAAACATCGCTGCCCTTATGGATATCAGGCCTGACTCAGCTAATCTTGTAACCGAAGAAGACGGGAAGGAGACGGTTAAGAATGTTGACCCTTCTGAAGTATCAATAGGGAGCCTTATCGAAGTCCGCCCCGGAGAGAAGATACCGATAGACGGTATGGTGGAGCGTGGAACATCAAGCGTTGATACCAGTGCTCTTACAGGAGAGTCCGTTCCGAGAAGTATATCCGAAGGTGATGAGGTAGTAAGCGGGAGCATCAATCAGAGCGGTGTGATCTATATCAGAACAACAAAACTCTTCGGTGAATCCACCGTGTCCAAAATTCTGGAACTTGTGGAAAATGCCAGTTCGCAAAAATCAAGATCCGAGAATTTTATTTCCAAATTTGCAAAATATTATACGCCGATAGTGTGTATATCCGCACTTGCCGTGGCATTTATACCGCCTGTTGCAAATCTTATTCTTGGTAGAGAAGCAATGTTTGGAACATTTGTGTACAGAGCTTTAACCTTTCTTGTAATCAGCTGCCCATGTGCACTTGTAATAAGCATTCCTTTAAGCTTTTTTGCGGGAATAGGCGGTGCTTCAAGAGCCGGAGTGCTTGTCAAAGGTTCAAACTATCTTGAGGCATTATCACAGGTTGATACAGTCATTTTCGACAAGACCGGAACTCTTACAAAAGGTGTCTTTGAAGTGGTATCCATCCACAGGAATGAGATTGATGAGGATACACTTCTTAAATATGCCGCATATGCAGAGAATAACAGCACCCACCCCATAGGCCGCTCTATAGTATCGGCATATAAACAGGAGATAGATGCTGCGCAAATCTCGGATGTTCACGAAATATCCGGACGTGGTGTGGAAGCGGATGTTTTTGGCAAGAAAATACTTGCGGGAAACGATAAACTTATGAGCGATAACAATATAGCGTTCACTGAATGCCGTGATACCGGAACAATAGTACATATCGCTGTTGACGGCAAATATGCCGGGCATATCCATATCTCGGATGTCATCAAGGAGACTTCAAAGAGTGCTATTTCGGGACTTAAAGCACTGGGTGTAAACAATACAATAATGCTCACAGGAGACGCAGGTGCAGTTGCCGAAAGAGTCGCTGCGGAATTGTCCATTAAAGATTACCGCGCCCAGCTCCTTCCGCAGGATAAGGTAAGGGAAGTTGAATCAGTCATAAACGGAAGGAACGGAAGTAAAGGAAAGGTTGCTTTTGTGGGAGACGGTATTAATGATGCGCCTGTCCTTACCCGTGCCGATGTGGGCATAGCTATGGGAGCTTTAGGAAGCGACGCCGCAATTGAAGCTGCGGATGTTGTGCTTATGGATGATGACCCTCTCGGAATTGTTAAAGCAATCAGAATCGGAAGAAAATGTATGCGGATCGTATACGAGAATATCTGGTTTGCAATCGGTGTAAAAATCCTGTGCCTTATTTTGTCGGCACTGGGTATAGCAAATATGTGGCTTGCGATTTTTGCAGATGTGGGAGTAATGGTCCTTGCGGTACTAAACGCCATCAGAACACTGCATGTTCCAAAGTATGCCGTATCCGATTGATTTTATCTACTTAAGAAATTATAATCAATAAGAAAATGGTGGTGGAAATGGACGGAAGAGACATTTGGAATGAGCTTGCTGACCTGTTCAAGGTCTTTGGCGACAGTTCAAGGATCAGAATACTGTACAGGCTTCAGGAGGGTGAGATGTGTGTTCAGGATATTGCGGAAGGTCTTCTTATGACGCAGTCCGCCGTGTCGCATCAGCTCAAGATCCTGAAAATGAGCAAGCTTGTCAAGAACCGCCGGGACGGGAAAATGGTTTATTACAGTCTCGACGATGATCACGTATCAACAATTCTGTCCATGGGCAAAGAACATTTGGAAGAACAGAAAACCGTATGATCAAAGTATTCTTGTGCGAAGACGAGTTTGTTGTCCGTGAAGGAATCAAAAATAATATAGACTGGGCGTCAGCCGGGTATGAATTTGTAGGGGAAGCTTCCGACGGACAGCTTGCCCTTCCTTTGATTAGGAAGCTTGAACCCGATATTGTTATTACGGATATCAAAATGCCGTTTATGGATGGGCTGGA
>DEEW01000090.1:348-3291 GCA_002350465.1 Lachnospiraceae bacterium UBA2868 | reverse complement strand
ATGCCAAGCAGGCGATTTCAATCGGAGTGGCTCAGTATCTTACCAAGCCGATTTCGGGAGATGACCTTCTGGGGGAGCTTAATTCCCTTCGGGAAAAAATCCTTAAGAGCAAGGAAGAGAATGCTCTTAAAGAAAAGTTCAAAAAGGAAATGGAGGAGAATTTAAGCCGGGAGAAGAGTGCCCTGTTCAATTCCCTTGTTTCAGGAAACTGTTCCGTAACCGAACTTCTGGATCGTGCCGAAAAGCTGAGTATGGATCTGTCCGCGGTGTGGTACAACATTGTTCTGCTGTTCATCAAATCTGACCATCATAATATCGAGGAATACTCAGGGAGTTCCGTAACGATAGAAGAGAAGATAAACGAAATAATGTCAGATATGGGATGTATCTGTTTCGACCGCGATCTTGAAGGAAAGGCAGTACTTATTATGGATGACTCGGAGCAGTCACTTGTAAGCCGCCAGAATGATCTGATCGCAAGACTTGAGGAAGTATTTGCACCATACGGACACATCAGATACTCAGGTGGCGTAGGCAAAGCCGTAAACCGTCTGTCAATGCTGAACGAATCATACGAAGATGCCGCACGGGCTCTTGCAAACAGATTTTTTACAACAAAGAGCGGATTTTTCGAGGCTGCAAAATCCGACAGGAAAGAGCCGGATACCAAAGAAGTATTTGATATGGGCTCAATAGATGCAAAGAGAATTGATAAGAGCAATGTTTCGCGATTTCTCAAGCTGGGAAATCTGGATGAGATTCCTTTCTATGTAAGTGAATTCATAAAAAGCGTGGGTGAAAATGCGTTTGAATCATATATTTTCAGACAATACATCGCGATGGATGTTTTCTTTGCCGTATCGGGATTTGTAGAGGAACTGTCTTCCAAAAAACAGTTTGAAGGAATAGCAGAGGTAACGAAGGAATCGCTTGAGAGCGTAGAGAGTATAAAATCATATATTGCGCAGATAATCGAAAAGGCCATAACCTACAGGGATTCCATTGCAACCAACAGATATACCGAGATTGTAGAAGATGCTGTCAAATATATAGAAGAGAACTACAGTGACGAGGAACTCTCCCTCAACCAGCTTGCAAGTCATGTGAATGTCTCGCCCAATCATTTAAGTACCATTTTCTCACAGCAGACAGGGCAGACCTTTATCAAATATCTGACCGAATACAGAATGAATAAAGCCAAGGAGATGCTTAAATGCACAAGCATGCGTTCAAGCGAAATAAGTGAGGCCGTCGGCTACAAGGATCCGCACTATTTCTCCTATATGTTCAAGAAGACTGTCGGTGTAACACCCACAAATTACCGGGGCGGAAAAGATAGTGAAGAGGAAGATGAATGAAAAAATTACGCGATTATTTCAGGAATACCTCCCTCGCAACGAAGATACGTATATCGTATCTTCTTCTTGTAATACCGCTCGTACTTCTTCTTGGTGTTTTCTTCTATATGATGCAGAGGTCATCTCAAAAATACAGCGAGATGATATCCTCGGCTGTTCTTGCCGGTGATTTTTCCCTCGATTTTAAAAAAGATTATGACTATGAAACCTACCTTCTCATTGTCGGAAACAAAACGATTGAAGATTCCAAACTCGGCAGGATGACTGATGAAGCCGAAAGAGTGGTTGACGGCCTCATTGGAATTACAGTGAATGAAGATAATCTCAGAAGGCTTGAGGGAGTCAAGAAGTACCTGGACAATCTGCGTAAATATGTGGGAAGGATAGAAAAAAACCTTGAGGCCGGTGAAGAATATGACGCGAACATTGAAATATGGGAAAATGATGTTNNGAAGAAATATTCAGATACGTTTTCTATGAGATAAGGGATATGCAGTCTGAGAAGGCCGATATGGACAGGTTTTACCGTCGGGCGATGACGTGGAGTCTTATTTCATTCATAGCCTTAACGGCGATGGTAACGTTTTTCTCGTTCTATCTTCCTCAAAGCTTTACCAGACCAATTACAGATCTGGTTGAGGTCACTGAAAGAATATCACAGGGAGATCTTGAGGTTAGAAGTACAAACGGATCAAAGGACGAAGTGGGCGTATTGTCTGAGTCAATGAACCAGATGATAGAAAAGATAAACGAACTGCTGTCCCAGATCACCAAAGAACAGATAAGGATCAGGGAGGCCGAGCTTGAGCTATTGCAGGCCCAGATAAATCCCCATTTTTTGTACAATACATTGGATACCATTATATGGCTTGCCGAGGGGGGAGATCAGAAAAGAGTAGTTGATATGGTTAAGAGTCTGTCTGCTTTTTTCAGAACCTCACTGTCCCGGGGAAGAGATATAATAACTATACGGGAAGAACTGCAGCACGCGGGAAGTTACTTGGAGATTCAGCAGTTCCGTTATCAGGATATACTTGAATACGAGATTGATGTGGCGGAAGAATACTACGATTATACGATTCCCAAGATAACGATCCAGCCTCTTGTGGAAAACGCGATCAANNGGAAAACGCACTTTATCACGGGATTAAGAACAAAAGAGGCGGCGGAAAGATAAACATAACCGCAAAAGATGCAGGGGATGATTTTGTAATATGCGTATCCGATAACGGAATAGGTATGACAGATGAGCGTCTTGCGGAAGTAACCAAAGGCCTTACCGGATCGGCACCGGCGGAAAATGCCATATACGGGCTGTATAATGTCAATGAGAGAATAAGGCTTAAATTCGGCGCCGCCTACGGCATAACACTACATAGTGTATATAACGAAGGAAGCATGTGCAACATATTGTTGCCGAAACGCCCGTAGAAAAATCAACCACCCGGATAAAAAAATCAACCGATTAACTAAGTAACGATAAAAAAATCAACCATGGACGTATTTAAGTTCATGGTTTTTTAATATTTGAAAGATTATTATCGTATCATCGGGTAGGGGGATAGGCTCCTTATCCAGATCAAAA
>DEEW01000090.1:0-120 GCA_002350465.1 Lachnospiraceae bacterium UBA2868 | reverse complement strand
AACAACGATCCTAACGAGTCAGGTTACAGAACAGCTAATGACAAAGACCTTAAGGCAGCTTTCTCAGAAGAGAACGGTTTTGATGCATCTTTCGCATACAGCTTAAAGAACGACGAGCAG
>DEEW01000152.1:449-4355 GCA_002350465.1 Lachnospiraceae bacterium UBA2868 | reverse complement strand
GATGCAAAGAAGGCAGAAGAGGTACTTAAGACCCGGGTCAGCGAACAGATCGAGAGCTTTACCGATTATGTTCCGGGTGAACTTACCAAGCTTAATGCTGCGGTTATTAAGGTAAACGGAAAGTATGCTGTATTATCTGTTTCCGATACTCCGGATGAGGCAGGCAAGATAATCGGCAAATATATGTAGGCTTTTTTCGTTATATCAGGGTGCCGGTTTAAGCCCGGTCAGAACAGCTATAGCAGTATAAGTATCTTTCATATATCCTTCTATATTCAGGGTATAATCGATATTATTGTCATCGTACCCTTTATCTACAACTACGGGAGATGTTCTAAACAACTGAAAAGTGTTGGGACGCGATGCTCTTGATGAAATCTCGTTTCCACGCACTTCTTTAGGAAAGTTGTAGTAATGTGCATCGTTATCGGAATCTGCTATAAACAGGGCTTTCACGCTGTCTATCGGCTGATCATCACCGGTGTCGATAACATATCCGGATACCGTAATAGCATGTGCACCGTTTCCTATCATTATTTCAGGTCTGACATTATCAAGATCAAGATCTTCAGAATCGTGAAGAACAGGATACCCGATGTATCCACCGTCATCTACCAGTTCATATGATCCGTCATCCATCGGATAGATATCACCTTGGAGTACATTAAAGACGTCATATTCCACACCGTCCGAGGTGATATATGTTTCTTCGTCTTTTTTGTCCACGATCGTAATCCTGCCTTCATCATCATAAACATAATATGCCGATTTTATCGTTTTATCGGAGTCACCAACCTGAAGGTTTACATAATCAGTGTATCCGTTGAGTTCCGGATCAAATGTTAAGGTAATGTTACTGTCTTCTTTCGTCGGACAACAGTCATAAGAAAAGTCAACGGCAAGTCCTACCGCGCTGCCGTCTTTTATTGCTTTGATCAGTTCGACGCCGGTCCCGATATTGTTATTATCCGAGAACGATACCTCTTTTGCATAATCAGCCGTAACGTATTCTGGGAAATTGCCGGGATCCATATCCGGAAAATGTCCCGCATATCCGCCATTCATGAACCAGTCAATGCCGTCATAAGCATCAGATTCGAAGTCGTTGGGGAAGTTGGAAAAGTAATAAGTAAACACATCATCTACGTTATTTAAGGAGACATCAGGATTCTTCTCCATTGCAAGCTGAGCCCATCCGGCGTTCCAAAGCATATCCGAAGCCGAAGCTGCCCAGCACATTGAGCTATCGCCCCAATAATCAACATCAACCTGCCTGAAATCATCATCCGTGAACACCCATTCGCCCAGCTCACCATATATTTTGTTTGAGAATTTCTCGGCATCGATAAGATCATCGCTTTCAAGAGTAGCCGGAGTTTCCGATAAGAATGCTCCTATAAGAGTGTTGATCTGATCGTCGGTAAATTCTTCTGCCAGAGGGGATACACACATTTCATAGGAGTGACCATTGTCCGAAAAGTTGACAACACAGATCTTTCCGCTTTTGGAATCGCTGTAATTTACAGTGTATTCGTGTGGGGTAGAATCTGCAGCCGCTCCACCATCAAGAGTGATCGTCATACGATTTGTAACTGCACCTTTATCTGCACTATCCGTAGTGTCATCGTTTGAAAAAGCTCCATCTGCTATATTTTCTTCGGCAGAAGCCTGCTCATCGGTCGTATTTGGCACATCGACGGTCTTACCGCAGGAAGTCAGAGTTAATGCGGACAGACCGGATATCATAAGAAATATAACAAACTTTATTTTCATAATTCATTCCTCCATCCTTTTTGAGTGCCGCGCTACATGACGCGACACTTAAGCAAAGTATCACATACGGAGCGGAAAAACAAGAGTGCGGTGCTCCTTGAAATGGACCAAAACTCAGCATATCACAATATAATAGTCAGAATATTCATAACTTTTCCGAACAATATTTTAAAAAATAAAAATATTTTTTAAAATTGTATTGACAATTACCAAAGCGGGCTATATAATACAAACATAGAAAACAAACAGAGGTAACGAAGAGAATGAATCCACCGATCATAGGATTCAAATCCGAGTAAAGGAGGTACGGACCACCTAAAACATAAATTTTAGATTTCGAATGAAACACATAGTGTAAGAAATTTGAAATCCCGGGTTTATGAGACGATACGAATTGATATAGAAGAATCTACGACAAGGAAAGCGCGATGTGAAGCGAAGATGCAGATGCCAGAGAGCACACAAGAGAAGCATCATGAAAATGCAGTTCCGGTAGAGTGACAACTGAATAGAGAAACCATTAACATCGAAATCCTGATAAAAGGGTCAGGTAATAGATAAGTATCGTAGAACTTGGGATGTTGATCGGAGGTACAGTCCATTGGATACAGTCTCAATGTAAAGGCGGATGCAGATTGAATGATCGGCATCCGCTTTTACTTTGTGTCAAAAGGGACGGTTCTTTTTGACACTTTTTGACATCTAAAGCGTTGTAGTTGTGATTTTATTCTGCTATACTATATCTTGTATGACTTCCGGTTTCAAAAACATAAATAAGCCGGTTGTGTTTGCCGGAAAGCTCATCGGCCTCCTGCTTATGGCCGGTGTGTTTTTGGTGCCGGCATGCAAAAGTGTCCGGGCGGCAGATTCGGTCACTGTGGTCATAGATCCTGGGCACGGAGGAAAATCCGAAGGGGATGATGAGACCAATTCCGGTGCCAAATACCACGGACTTGAAGAAAAAAACATTACATTGATTACTGCTCTTGCTATGTATGATGAGCTTAGCCAATACGGAAACGTTAATGTTTATCTGACAAGAGACAGGGATGCGGAAATGTCGCTCTCACAACGTGTCGAGTATGCACAGTCTGTCGGTGCGGATGTTATAATCTCTATTCATTACAACGCATCATCGTATCACAATTATTTTGGTTCGGAGATATTCACTTCGGCATACGGAAGGTATTACGGTGTCGGACATGCGCTTGCAGAGAAAGTCATGGACGAGTGGGTAGCGGATGGTAACATCGAGAAGGATATCAAGACACGTATAGGAAAGAAAGGCGACTATTACGGGCTCATCAGGAACGGTGTTACGGCGGATATACCGACGATCATACTCGAACACGGATACCTTGATAATGACAGGGATTACCAGAGGATCAAGAACGATACTGCATGGAGGCGTTTCGGAGTACTTGATGCGACGGCGGTAGCCAAGTTTTATGGTCTTGAGAAAAATGTTGTAAAAGACAGTGTTGAGCCAACGGTTGAAATAGTAGAACCGGAAAATCCGGTCATGCCGGATGAAACGGAGCCCGAAGGTGTAAGGCTTGAGATAAACGGTTATAACAGTAATAAGGGCGACGTTGATTTTACACTTTACGCTTATGATGATGAAAGTAAACTGATGTATTACGGCCTGATGACCGGGGACGTAACAAAGGATACGATTTTTGAGGAGCTGGAACTTTGGGACGGAAATAACGGCAAGATGACCGGAACATTCCATATCCAGCCGGGCTATGAGGGCAAGATAACCGCGAAGGTTTTCAATGTTTACCAGCTTGACGGAATGAGCAATTCCGTAGATCTTGTTGCCAACGAAGAAGCACCCGATGATGAAGAAGATAATGCGGTCATAGATGAAGACTCGGAAGAGACTGATGAAGATATTTACTTTAAGGAACCGTTTGAGACCGAGGATGACAGCTGGGAGATAGGCGGCAGTATTCCTACGGTCGATACGTCTGCAATCGCAAATGCCATAGATAAGAACACGGAATCTAAAGTTAAACAATCATATACATATTTGATAATCGCAGGTCTGGTCGGAACAGTTACGCTTGTGGTTGCAATTGTTCTGGGAGTTTCCGCCGCAACGCAGAAGCGGAGGAAAAAGCGGAGAAA
>DEEW01000152.1:0-407 GCA_002350465.1 Lachnospiraceae bacterium UBA2868 | reverse complement strand
GCAGAGATGTTTTTGACTGGGCGGACGATTATGACAGAGATTGATTATCAGGAAGAAGAAAGGTGGTGCAAAGTTTTCTATGAAGATCACATTTGTCGGCGCTGACCATGAAGTAACCGGAAGCTGTCATTATCTGGAGGTTGGGGATAAGCACATTCTGGTTGATTACGGAATGGAGCAGGGTATTAACCTGTATGAGAATGTACCGATGCCTGTGGATGCGGCGATGATAGATTATGTACTGCTGACGCATGCACATATTGACCACTCGGGCCTATTGCCGCTGCTATATGCTAAGGGCTTCCGGGGGCAGATATACGCAACCGAGGCAACTGCCGATCTGTGCAGCATAATGCTTCGGGACAGTGCCCATATACAGATGGCGGAAGCAGAGTGGAGAAACAGAA
>DEEW01000099.1:9512-11387 GCA_002350465.1 Lachnospiraceae bacterium UBA2868 | reverse complement strand
CAGGGCACAACAGCACCGTCATATGCAAGCTCCCTGTAAGGCTCGTCTGTTATCAGATAGATCGTCCTGCCGAGTTCCTTCTGTTTTGCTTCAAGTATTTCTCCCATCTTTTCAAGTGTCTCTTTTGAATAAATAACACCTGTCGGGTTATTGGGCGAGTTTACAATAACACATGCGGTTTTATTTGTTATCTTCTGCTCGAATTCAGTCAAATTCGGCTGGAACGTATTGATGTCAGGTGTTATTACAACCATCTCTCCATCGAAGTTAGACACATAATTATTGTACTCTCCGAAGTAAGGTGCAAATGCGATAACTTCATCTCCGGGATTAAGGATTGCCTTTAAGGCTACGTTTAAACCCCCTGCCGCACCGACTGTCATGATTATATTGGACTTATTGTAATGCGTACCGTATTTACTGTTAAGGGATCCGGCAATAATATCCCGAACCTCATCGTGTCCGGCATTACTCATGTATCCGTGCAGCTTAACACTGTCCGTATTGTTGACTATATCTATAATGGCTTCATTTACTTCCTTCGGCGCGGGAACATTCGGATTTCCAAGAGAAAAGTCGAACACATTCTCGGCTCCGTACTTAGCCGCCATCTGCTTTCCTTCTTCAAACATTGCCCGGATTACCGAGCTGCCCTTCACAAGGCCTTCCATTTTACGTGAAATCATCTGTTTACCCCTATCTTATAATATATCTTACCTGGGTCTTTTTTCCGCAGGGTCTTTGCTGTAATCAAATATCAGAGAGCGAAGCCGTGTCAGAGCCGTAACAAATATCCGCTCCTCGACAGCCGTTGTCCAAACGCTTGCCCTGGTCTGGCCTCCCAGCACATACTTGCTTATTACTCCCTTAAACAGCTCCATATCCCTTAGCGTAGCGCATTCCATTGCTATCCTCTCGGATTTGGGATCAGGCATATTCCATCTGCGGTACACATACGGGTAGTTTTTGTTCATGAACTTTGTCTTCTTTGCCTCTTTTATGAAAGCAAGAAGTGTTGAGTCATAAACCGGAACGGGAATTACTTTGTTGTCACCCTCGCCTTCATAGTAATTCTGCACATCCTTACCGCCCTTTTTCTCCAAAAACGGCAGGTATCTGAGTAGTTTTGTAAGGTCATCCTTATACTCCTCAATGGTCATCTCTCTTAAGTTTACTTCCTGTCCGTACATACCTTGATCCTCCGCCTCTTTTTCCTGAGAGCCACCTGTTCCCGAGAGTCACACCTGCTGTCAAATCCTTGATTTTATTGCAATTATCAATCTTTCTTATTATAATTATATAATAATCAAATGTCAAAATAATTAGAGGTTTCGGACTTGAAGTTACGCGCATCCATAGATCCTTCCATAGCTGATCTTCCGATTAAGCAGAAAATAACCGAATACATAGGACTCTTTATCGTAAGCGCAACGCATCTTCTTCTGTTTTCGCTATGGACAAGCCCATTCTACAGACTCTGGTACGGATGTGATGCAAGCTTTTTTACCCTCGTCGGACGCGGAATCCTCGAAGGAAAGGTTCCGTACCGAGATTTTTTCGACTTGAAAGGTCCGTATTTCTTCTTTATTGAAGCTCTCGGCCAACTGTTTGCCCACGACAGGCTCGGGGCGTTTATTATTCAGATCCCTTTTGCATTTGCATCCCTTGTACTTGTATACGAACTCTGCCTCCTGTTTATCACGAAAAAACAGGCGATTTTTGTTATGATCGTGTATTTATGGGGGAATATTACGACTCTTTGGGGCGGCAATACCCTTGAAGAATTTGCACTGCCCCTCTCACTCGGATGCCTGTATATAGTGTTAAACCACGTAGTACGCAGGAAACAGTCCTTTTTGGATCTTCCGTTTTCGG
>DEEW01000099.1:0-9484 GCA_002350465.1 Lachnospiraceae bacterium UBA2868 | reverse complement strand
ACTGTGTTGGGCCTTGCCCTCGGTGTGGATATTTTCTCGAAGATAAGCGTTTCAGCACCGATCCTCGGAATTATTGCAGCAATTCTGTATACTGATATAAGTACAAAAAACTTTAAAAAATTGATCATTAACATCATTTATATCCTTCTCGGTGTTGCCATTTCGGCGCTTCCGGTCATTGTGTACTTCGGAATGAACTCATCGCTCTCGGATATGCTGTTTTGTGTATTTAAGCTGGGTTTTTCGCGCTCCACCGACTATTATGAAAGCTTCAGCATTACATGGGAACTTAAGCTTTCCGGATGCGTTGCCGCATTCATATTCGCCGTCCTTCATCGCGACCGCCTCCAAAAGGAGCTGTCCATAACACTTATGGCAATGTCAGCTGCAATCTGGCTTCTTCTCCATCTGGGAACACCCTTTTACTACTATTTTACTACCGTTTATCCCGCTCTTCTCCTTGCGATCATACTGTTTATCAAAGTATATGATCCTATAATACTATTTGAGAACTACAAACAGGCTTTGTGCTTTGCACTGTTTTTCATATATTTGTGTTATTATGTACCCTCCGGACTTGATACGGTAAGAACCTTACTTTACGGCAGAGATTTTCAAAGTGCCGAAGAATATCAGGAAAATGCCGAAAGTATAGCATCTCTTATACCCGAATATGAAAGGGACAGCGTCTTTTCATTTATGATAGATATGCAGATGTTCGAAGCCAATGATATGATGCCGTGCTGCAGATATGTGGTTAATCTCCCCTATTTCATAGATCTGTATCCCCAGGCACTGACTGATATTCTGGAAATGCTTGACAACAATCCCCCTAAATGGCTCATAATAGGAGATAACTTCGCAGATAATCTGCCCGAGATTTATGACAGTGTCATGAACAAATATGACTGTATATATGACAATCCAGCCGGACATCTGTATCTGCTGCGGGATAACGAATAAAAAAACTCTACTATAAATCAATTTTACGGAGGTAATTAAATGGCTGACAATACTTTTACAATACCCCTTCAGGGCAGGATCAATTCCGACAATTCGGCTGCCGTTGAGCAGGAGATCATGTCAAAGCTCGAAAGCTATGACGGGCGCTCGATTAATCTTGACGCTTCAAATCTTGAGTATATTTCAAGTGCGGGCCTGCGTGTGATACTCCGCCTTAAAAAGGAGTATCCCGATATAACCGTTTCCAATGTTTCTCCCGAAATATACGAAATATTCGATATGACCGGTTTTACCGAAATGATGAACGTCGAAAAAGCGTATAGGGTGGTATCCATCGAAGGGTGCGAAGAGATCGGAAAAGGCGCTAACGGTACTATATACAGAATCGATAAGGATAACGTAGTCAAGGTTTACAACAATGCCGATGCCCTTGAAGACATAAAGCACGAGCGTGAAGTTGCAAAACTTGCCCTTATCCTCGGAATCCCCACAGCGATCTCCTATGATGTCGTAAAGGTCGGTGACAGTTACGGATCTGTTTTTGAGCTCTTAAATGCCAGATCATTCTCCAAGATACTCGCTAATGAACCGGACAAGATGGACTGGTGCGTCAAAGAATATGTGGATATGCTCAAGAAAATTCACTCAACCCTGGTTCCCGAAGGAAAACTTCCCGATCAGAAGCAAACGGCCGTAGGATGGGCGAACTTCATGAAAGATTATCTTCCCGAGGCGGAAGGTAACAAACTTCTCGATCTTGTGAACGCCGTTCCCCACGATGATCACATGCTTCACGGCGATTATCATACCAAGAATCTCGAGCTTCAGAATGATGAGGTTCTGCTTATTGACATGGATACGCTTTCGATCGGACATCCGATATTCGAGCTCGGATCGATCTTCAATTCATTCGTGGGCTACAGTGAATACGATAAAAATCTCATTCTCAATTTCCAAGGATTTGATGACGTAACAGGAAGAACATTCTGGGAAAAATCATTGGCAGCATACCTTGATACCGATGATGAAGACAGGCTCCGTGAAGTTGCCGACAAAGCACGTATTATAGGCTATACGCGTATGATAAGGCGTTCGATCAGGCGTAAGGGACTCGAGAGTGAAAAAGGCCGGGCTGAGATAGAATTATGGAAGAGCGAGCTTATTGAACTTCTCGGAAAATACGATACATTGCTCTTTTAATTATTCCAACTCACGACTAGTAAGGATTGTTAGCAGGTTATGAATAACATAAAAAAATTAGATCTTCACATGCATTCTGTTGTGTCTGACGGGACCGACAACCCGGAAGAGATGATCACCAAGGTCAGGGATGCCGGTATAGATATGTTCGCTCTTACCGACCATGATGCGATAAAAGGCTGTAAGACTATACTTGGCTGCCTTTCCGGCGGCGATCCGCTATTTATCACCGGCTCAGAGTTTTCCTGCAAGGATGATTACGGCAAATATCACATCCTCGGATACAATTACGATCCGGATGGCAAATCTATAGGCGATGTTGTTGATCTCGGTCACGGGTACAGGATGGAAAAAGTTACGGCACGGCTTGATTTTATAAAAGACACTTTCGGATTTGATTTTTCACCCGAAGATATCGACGCTCTGCTTGCTCTGAATAATCCCGGAAAACCCCATATTGCCAATCTTATGGTCAAGTACGGTTATGCCGAATCCAAGGAAGATGCTTTTGATAAATACTTGAATAAGCTTCGCTTCAAAGATCAGTATGTCCGCCCCGAAGAGGCGATAAGAGGGATTCTCGGCAGCGGAGGAATTCCGGTTCTTGCCCATCCTCCCTACGGAGATGGCGATCAGCTGATCCTCGGCGACGAAATGGAAGAACGGCTTAAGAGGCTTATGGACTTCGGAATAAAGGGTGTTGAATGCTTTTACTCCGGATTTACCCCGAAGCTGTGCCAGATGATGTTAAGACTTGCGGCGAAATACGATCTGTACGTTACCGCAGGAAGCGATTACCACGGGAAGAACAAGCTCATCGCTCTCGGTGACAACAACCTTCCGGAGAAAAGCGAATGGCCTGAAGGCCTGACCCGATTTATAGATGATGTTATTTCTTAATATACAAACAACAAATTACCCTCACAGAAATCTGTGAGGGTAATTTGTCGCCATGTCGTAAGGAATCCGTCTGCTTCACAGACACCTTCACAATCTATCCCTTAACGGAACCAAGCGCAACACCGCCTACGATAAACCTCGATAAGCAAAGGTAAACAACGATTACCGGGAAGATCGAGAATGCGATTGTTACATAAACCTGACCCATATCAAACTTCAAAAAGTCTGCCGAACGCAACTGGGCGATAAGAATAGGAAGCGTCTTCTTCTTCTCATCATGAAGGATAAGTGCAGGAGTAAAGTAATTGTTCCAGTTAAACACGAAGGTAAAAATCATCTGAACCGCAATGGCGGGCTTCATCATCGGAAGCGATATCGTGTTGAACGTACGAACTTCATTAGCTCCGTCTATTCTGGCAGCCTCAACTATAGCATGAGGAAGTGTACTCTCCATGTACTGTTTCATATAATAGAACGTTGCGGGAGCCGCTATTGTCGGTATGATAAGAGGAATAAAACTGTCCTCAAGTTTGATACCCTGAACGAGCTTGATGAAACCAAGTGCGGTAACCTGGGTCGGGATCATCATGACCGCAAGTATGAATGTAAATATCGCCTTCTTTGCCTTGAAATCATATACATGAATGGCATAAGCAGTCATGGTCGAGAAATATACACACAGTATCGAAGCACACGCCGCAATTATGAATGAATTGAGCATACCGCGTACAATAGGCTGCGTTCCGTGCATAACATTTAACCAGTTCGTTATGAGATACTTGCCCGGGATAAGGGTAAAACCTCGTGTAAGTTCCGAGTGTGATCTGGATGCATTAATAAACAGTATATAGAACCAAAACAAACATAGAACCGTTAATAATATAAGTACTATATAGGCAATTATTCTTCTGACGGTTAAACCTAAACCGCCCTCAACATCATATTCTCTGTCTTGTCTCATTTAGGTTCACCTCCTTATCTCTTATTCCTGTCTCTTTTGGGCTTAACTTCATCAACATTATCCTGTACCGAGAACTTGTATACGATGAGACTTAAGATACCTGTGATAATAAACAGGAATACCGATAGAGCGCCGGCCATACCAAAGTTCTTGGAATACAGATGGTTGTTTAAGTACATGATCAGCGTCATCGACATTCTTACAGGCTCACCCTTTCCGTTTGTCAAGACCTGAGGAACATCAAACATCTGCAAGCCACCGATAAGTGATGTGATCATAACATACAAAAGTATCGGACGAAGGAGCGGGAGTGTGATCCTGAAGAACACCTGCGTGGATGTAGCGCCATCAACCTGTGCTGCTTCAAACAGCGACCCGTCTATACCCATCATACCTGCCATCAGAAGTATCGTCGTATTACCGAACCACATAAGGAAATTCATGAAAGCAACAAGTCCACGGGAGCCGGCTGCATGTCCTAGGAACTTGTACGGCTGTGCTATCCACCCAAGATTAACAAGGGTTGTATTGATGGGTCCGGAATCCGCAAACAATGTAAAGAACAACATTGCAAAAGATGCTGCCATTATAAGGTTGGGAAGGTAGATAACCGTTTTGAAAAAACCCGCACACCTTATTCGAAGTCTCTGATCAGAGAACCATGCACCTAAAAGCAGCGAGAAAAATATCTGTGGTACAAATCCAAGAATCCACATGATAAGCGTATTCTGTGTGTATTTGATAAGATCACCGTTGGTAATGATATCTTTGTAATTCGCAAACCCGATAAAATTGGGACCTATCTGCTTAAGACCCGAAAGATAGTTTTCAAAAAAACTGTTATAGACTGTTGTTATGAGCGGTATCATCTGGAAAACCAGATAAACCAGAACGAACGGAATCAGGAAAATATAACCCCATTTGTTATACTTTACGACCTGACTCTTACCCTGTTTCGGCACATTTGCCATAAAGCACTTCCTCCTTCTCCTGCGCACTAGGCGCCTTGTAATTAAGCTCGTTAAAGCTTATTAAGACCTGCCTGAATATATAAGCTCAAACCGGTCCGGATAAACCTTACGGGATTAATTGTATCACATTTGCTCATTAATATCATTTGATTTTGATTTTTTTTGTGAATTTTTGATAATAAATGCGCCTGCCTACAATAGGCAGGCGCATCCAAGATCATTAGTTAAATGCTTAAATTACTTTGTAAGTTCAGGATACTTCTCCATTACTGATGTGTAGAAGAGATCAAGTGCCTCTTCGTATGTAGCTGTACCTTCAAAGTAGTTCTTCATAGCGTTCTGGAATGATTCGTTACATCCCTGATCGTAAGCTGACAGATTTGAGAGGTCTATCTTCTCAGCACCTTCCATGTACATAGGAAGAGGATTCTGTCCACCGAGGATTGCTGACTTGTAATCTGAAGAAGCCATTTCAGCCATAGCCTTCTTGTTGTTTGCAAAGTCATCGTCCTTCTCAACGATCTCTTTCATGATGTCTGCATCACATGTAAGTTTCTTCATGATGTCTGCTACAAGTGTAGCGTTATCTGTACCTGTTGCTCCGCAGATCCATGTGCCGCCCCAGAAGAATGACTGAGGTCCTACGCAAGCGCCCCACTTACCGAGGTTAGCTACTGAACCATCCTGATCAGCTGCCATACAGAAGTTAATCAACCAAGCAGGTCCAAAGTATGCAAATACCTTTCCTTCAGGATAGAATCCCTTGCTCCAGTCATCTGACCAAAGATCATGTGTTCCTGCTTCGCCTGCATCTACAAGAGCCTTAGAATCGTTAACCCAGTTCTCAAGGTTCTTGTCAACGTTAATCTTATTTCCCTCAACCCACTTAGATGTTACGTTGTTTGAATATACACGGAATGTGTCGTTAACTGATGAGCATGCATAGTATCCGGCATCTTTAAGTTTATCAGCTGTAGCCTTGAAAGCTGCCCAATCCTTGACCTGCTCCTGAACTGCATCGGGATCATCTGATCCGAGAACTTCCTTAGCAATGTCCCTGTTATAGAACATGATCGCAGGACATCCCTGCCATGAAACACCCTTAAGAGCTCCGTTAGAATCTGTAACGATCTTCTTGGTGTAATCATACTGCTCTGCAAGATCAGCATCTGTGATACCAAGATCTGCTACAGGCATTGTGTAATCTGTGTCAACATACTTAAGAGCGTAGTCAGCTTCAACAAGGAAGAGATCGATCTTCTCGTCTGCTGCTGCGTCAGCCTGCTTAAGAAGTGCTGCATCAAGGTTGTTCTGGTATGCGTTATTATCTGAAGGTGTGATGTTCCAAACAACATCAACATCACCGATCTTACCATGTGTTCCGTCTACTTCTTCGTATCCGGGATAGTGATCTGTAAGACGTGTCTTGAACTCTTCGTTCCAGCAGTAGATGTTAAGAACCTTTCCTTCGTCAGCTGCAGGAGCTTCTTCTGCTGTCTCTTCTGCTGCGGGCTCTGCTGTCTCTTCAGCGGGAGCTGCTTCTTCTGTTGCTGCGGGCTCTGCAGGTGCTTCTGCTGCAGGAGCTGCTGATGAACCACAGCCTGCTAATAATGTAGCAACCATAGCTGTAGCAAGTAAAGTACTAATTACTTTCTTCTTCATTACTTCTTTTCCTCCCTTTTAATGAATGAAAATGTTTGCTGAATACGATTAAAGCGTTCCTTAATCGTTTTCGTAAGTGTAGTATATTGCAATAATTATAATTTTGCAACCCTTTTTGTCATAAATTATTGGGCAATATTTACATTTTGGATAAAACTTTCAAGATTCTGTTCCCGAATTTGTCAACTTTGTTCAAGAAAATCACTTAATGTCCTTAAAGGTTTTCGTTAACAAAATATGAACAGGGTGTTAACCCGAAGTTAACACCCTGTTCATTTTCTATGACTTATTATATGATTTTCTATGATTTTCTATTTTGCAGGTGCAAATACCATCATGTAAACTGCTTTGGGGTACATCGTATGCAGATGGAACATATGGGTTCCGTCAACGAACCACATGTTCTGGGTGGATCTGTCAAACATTGTATCGTCAAGCAGCATTACGGCGCCGCCGGGCAAAAGAGCAAGCATAGACGGAACATAGCCCTCCGGCTGATAGTAGTATATCTGATAATTCATAGGAATCGTAAGCGAGCTGCACGGATTGTATCCGCTATAGTTTGTGAGCTTTCCTATCTCAATTTCAAACGCATCTCCCGGAACAAATCCCAAAGAATTCGCTGCGTTTGCAAGCACCGAACGTGCGGCAGGACCGGCTGTCAGGAACTTGGAATACGGAAGTTCAGGCCCGTTAACACTCGTATTTGTTGCCAGATACTGATTGCAACCGTTATAGTACGTGTTGTGGCAATGCTCGTAATGGTCACAATAATAAACACTTTGTACGCTTTTTACCTGGCCCCCTATTTTGACCGTTTTGGGAATCTCATTGCCGATATCAACGCTGATCATCGTTCCGTCATTTACAAAGGGAATTGTTTGGTTAACATAACTTGCACACTTTGCCGGAATCGCAACTACTGCACTTAATGCGCCCGCAAGAACAATTGCAGATAACAGCCTTAAACCTTTCCTCTCCATTCGTATACCGCCTTTCCTCGTCAGCCTTTAAGACCTCTTGACTGACGATCCATATCTTCAACAACTATATCGTAGATTTCTCCGAAAGTCCTGCAATACTCAAGAACAAGCCACGGCTCATTAGTATGATAATGAAGCTTTACAATGGCTTTCTCACCGTTTTCATCCTCTCCCGAGTCTCCGGCTACTACCATGCTGTCTCCCTTGAAGGTCTCAAGGATATGATCCCTTATCTCATCAACAATGTCATCCGCAAGATCGTCCGGGTCTTCCCCGTCTGCTGCATATTTATCAAGCAGTAACTGTGTGTCATAACGAAATTCTATTGTATCCATCTGATATTTCTCTCCATTCTTCTATCTGTTTCAAATCTTCTCGGGTTCGGGATAATCAACTCCGAATGTTTCTACGGTAACGCTCTTCATAACCTGGGGAGTCCTGGGTCTGTCCGAATAATCGGTCTCTACAACCGCTATCGCATCGACAACCTCCTGACCCTCAGTGATTTTACCGAAGGCAGCGTACTCACCGTCAAGATGCGGACTCGTCTCATGCATGATGAAGAACTGCGATCCCGCAGAATCCGGCATCATGCTGCGTGCCATCGACAGCACACCCTTTGTATGCTTAAGATCATTCCTGAATCCGTTGCTTGCAAACTCGCCCTTGATGGAATATCCCGGGCCACCCATTCCTGTTCCTTCCGGGTCTCCTCCCTGAATCATAAATCCGGGAATCACACGGTGAAAGATCAGACCGTCATAAAAACCTTTCTTAATTAATGAAACAAAATTGTTAACAGACTGCGGAGCCACATCCGGATACAATTCAGCCTTGAACGTATCTCCGTTCTCCATCGTAAATGTAACTATAGGATTATTAGCCATGATTTTTCCTTTCATATACATCTCGCAACATCTCGCAACAGTGATTATAAACCAAAAACACTGGCCAGACAACGAAAATCATTACCATTAGTATTCATCGCTGGGAAAAGGTGCCATACCATGATCATCCGGATTTCCTCCGGGAATGTCGGAATTCTTGAACTGTGTCTCATACAGCTCCGTATATACGCCGCCGGCCTTCACCAGCTGCGCGTGCTCTCCCCGCTCCACGATCCGCCCGTCCTTGACCACCAGGATTTCATCAGCGGCCAGGATGGTGGACAGGCGGTGAGCGATGACAAAGCTCGTTCTGCCCTCGGTCAAGCCGTCCATTGCCCTTTGGATGATGCGTTCGGTACGGGTGTCGACGGACGAGGTCGCCTCATCGAGGATCAGCAGGGGCGCGTTCTCGATCATCGCGCGCGCGATAGTCAGCTGCTGCTTCTGACCTGCCGACAGGCTCGCCTTATCGTCCAGCACGGTGTCATAGCCGTGGGGGAGAGTGTGGATAAAGTGGTGAATGCCGACCGCCTTACACGCGCGCTCGAGTTCTTCATCCGTCACGCCCTCTTTGCTGTAGGCGAGGTTCTCGCGTACCGTGCCCTCAAAGAGCCATGTGTCCTGCAATACCATGCAGAACAGCTCGTGCACGTTCTCTCTCGTGAGCTCGTCGATGGGCACATCGTCGATGTAGATACGTCCGGAGTTGAGCTCATAGAAGCGCATCAGCAGGTTGACGATGGTGGTTTTGCCTGCGCCGGTCGGGCCGACGATCGCCACCTTCTGCCCTGCCTTGATGTCCACGGAAAAGTCGTTGATGATGATCTTGTCGGGATTGTAGCCGAAGCGTACATGCTCAAAGCGCACATCGCCCCTGACGCTGTCCAGACGGCGGGTCTTGCCGCTCTCATCGGAGAGCTCCTCCTCGCCGAGATATTCGAACACGCGGTCAGCCGC
>DEEW01000200.1:4755-5051 GCA_002350465.1 Lachnospiraceae bacterium UBA2868 | reverse complement strand
TCGGTAAGCGCACTGGCATTCGGCTATCTTCTTATGAATATATTTTCCACCTCTTCCAACCTGTCCGGGGATGTATGCTCGACACTTTTCGGTTCCACCTCCATACTGACCCTTACCGGATGGGAGGTGTGGCTGTGTGCCGCACTCTCGATTGCCGTGGTTGCAATATTTATACTATTTTACAACAAGATATTTGCAGTCACCTTTGATGAGAATTTCTCAAAGGCAACAGGTGTGGGGGCAGACAGATACAACACTCTTATTGCAGTCGTAATCGCGGTAATCATCGTGCTGGC
>DEEW01000200.1:4010-4704 GCA_002350465.1 Lachnospiraceae bacterium UBA2868 | reverse complement strand
ATCGTGCTGGCCATGAATCTGGTGGGATCGCTTCTGATATCGGCGCTTGTGATTTTCCCTGCACTTTCCGCAATGCGCCTGTTCGGAAGTTTTAGGGCGGTAACGGTTTTCTCGGCCACTCTTTCCGTTATCTGCGCGTTTTGCGGCATCATCATATCGATCCTTGCCGGAACGCCCGTAGGATCAACCATTGTTGCAGTGGATGCGGCAGCTTTCGGAATATGCTGCCTCGTTTCTTCCCTTCGGAGACCATGATGACTCCCGAGGATTACGTAGGTAAATCCGTCCGTATGAACGGAATGTATGTAAGCTTTTATGAGGAAGAAAATGATTTTCGCTACTTTGCGTGGGATGCCCACCTTGAATACATCAGGGGATGATATGGTTTATCCATTCAGAATTTCTTCCTTGACAGATATGAATTGCGGTATTCCTTCCGGTCTGTGACGTCTTCTGCAAACCACTCCGGCGGGGTAAAATCATTTGCCTCAGCTTCCGTGGCAAACTCAACTTCAGCTATGATAAGCCCTTTGAACGGCTCATCGAATATATCCAGTTCTATTGTATGATCCATATAAGGTATCAAAATACGCTTTTTGCGAATGACGTTTCCGTCTGCCTTGGATGAAAGCGTCCTGTATGATTCTTCTGTAAGCGCAAGATTGTACTCCTCATGAGCAAGAGAAGTGTTATC
>DEEW01000200.1:983-3880 GCA_002350465.1 Lachnospiraceae bacterium UBA2868 | reverse complement strand
GGGAAGATGCTTTATTGTAAATTTTCTCTCAATTTCCATTCCCATAGCAGTAACACTACACAACCAGCCCTGTTGCCGGATCTATGCCCATCGAAATATTCATGCACTCTACCGCTGCCCCGCTTGCGCCCTTTCCGAGATTGTCAAACATGGCACAGACCATGATCCTGTCATCGTTTCCGGTTACAAGAATATTTGCATAGTCAAGCCCAGCCATGTTATTTGCGGACAGGAATCCATTCATTTCAGTCTCGGCACCGTACTTGCAAACCCTTATAAACGTCTGTCCCTTATAGTGTTCGGCGTACATATCCCTTAACTGCTCGGGTGTCATTCTCTTTTTCATCAGATCCGCATGGATCGGGAGATTAACGATCATTCCGCAGTAATAATCATCGACTATCGGAATAAAAACGGGTTCACGGGACAGTCCCGCTATCTTCTTCATTTCCGGAAGATGTTTGTGCATCTGGGTAAGTGCATATTCCCGGGGAGCAAACAGATCCTGCGTCTTATCAGGAGATTCATAGAGCGCAATAGCCTTTTTTCCGGCACCGGAATATCCCGAAAGAGCCGGCACCGTAAACGGGTAGTCATCCCCTACAATACCCTTTGCCACCAGCGGATAAGCCATCATAATAAATCCTGAAGCGTAACATCCCGGAACAGCTATCCGCTTGGAATCTCTGATCTTGTTAAAATGCGCCTCGGACAGTTCCGGAAGACCGTATGCCCAGTCATCCCGCGTTCTGTGTGCCGTGGACGCGTCTATAATCACTGTATCGGGATTTTCCACAAGTCCGACAGCTTCTGTCGCTGCCGTATCCGGAAGACACAGGAACGTATAATCCGACATATTTATAAGCCTCTTCCTCTCGGCCGGATCCTTCCTTAGTTCGGGGGCGATCTTCAGTACCTCTATATCGTCCCGCCCTTCAAATCTTTCGTTTATGCGGAGGCCCGTAGTGCCCTCGCCACCGTCAATAAAAACTCTAGTCTTTGCCATATCCTATCCTCTCGTCTGCCGGAGCCCAATGGCTAATATACTATTTGATCGCACCCACAGATTCTCTTTCCACGATCTCGGCATCCATTATAACCTTTCTGTGTTCTGCACCGTGTCTGATCACGTCAAACAAAATCTCGCAGGTTTTACGCGCAATCAGCTCAAAAGGCTGCTTTATCGTTGTAAGTTCCGGAACAACAAATGCTCCCATCTCGATTCCGTCGTATCCTACAACCGAAATGTCCTCGGGAACCCTTATATCGGCCTCCCGAAGGGCTTTTAAGGCTCCTATCGCCATTGTATCGGAAATTGCGTAAACAGCCGTAAAATCATACTTCCTGCGGAGTTTTTCCCGCATTATACTATATCCATTTTCCATACTGTAAGTATCGGCATTGTCATCCGAATGCCATATCAGTTTGGAATCCGGCTTAAGCCCATTATCCGCAAAAGCCTTCAGATATCCGTCCAGACGGAGCTGACCGATTGAGGTATCTGCCTCTGCCGCACCCATAAATGCAATCTTCTTGTGTCCCTTTTTAATAAGATAATCAACTATCCTGCAACTTTCGACAACGTCATCTACCGACACGGATGAGTATGCCGTATCCTCGCCTTCCGACACCGGAACGGTGGAAAGAACGAAAGGAACCCCGATCTTTTCAAGTTTTTCCGTGGAATGTGTAATAAGACCTCCGAGGAAAATGATACCACGGAGTTTCTTTTCTTTGACAAGTTCTATTGCGACTTCAACCTCGTCCGTCTTCTCATCGACATGGCGAAGTTCCATTGAATAACGCTTTGCCTGGATCTCTTCTTCCATGATCCCGATCATCTTCATAAAAAAAGGGTTTGTCATACCCTTCACAAGTATCGCGATGGTCCTGGAATCAGTGATCTTAAGGTTTCTGGCACTGTTATTCGGCACGAATCCGTACTCTTCAACAACATCAAGTATCTTTTGCCGCGTTTCCGGATTAATATCCGGATGATTATTAAGGGCCCGGGATACCGTAGCTATCCCGACCCCGCATATTCTGGCTATATCCTTGATAGTGATCGAATCCACTTACGTGCCCCCAAGATTAATAATGTTTTTTCCTCTTAAACTAACGATAATGATACGCCGAACGTAGAATTATGTCTACTTTCACAGTCTAGCATATAATTTGGTAATATCACGTATCTCCCGGGCAAGCTTTTTCGTAAACGCGCCCTTCTTCATGCGCCACACCCAGTTTCCCCCGAGAGTAGACGGAGTATTTATCCGCGCTGTGCCATCAAGCCCCAGCCAGTCCTGCATTGGGATGATACAGATCTTTGACACCGACCCCATTGCCAGCTTTATAAACGAGAAGGCAATATCCTTGTCGGATGCAAAATCAGTCCTGTTCAGGTAATCAAGAGCCATCTTCCTGTCTTTTTGCTTCATGCTCCTGTACCACCCTACTGTTGTATCATTATCATGCGTCCCCGTATAGCAGACCGTATTTGATACATAGTTATGAGGCAGGTAATCCGAGTCTTCTCTTGAATCAAACGCAAACTGCAGAACTTTCATGCCCGGATATCCGCTTCTTTGAACAAGCTTTATAACCGAATCAGTCAGGAATCCAAGGTCTTCGGCTATCATATCAACATCTCCGAGTTCAGCCCGTATCGCCTTGAAGAGCGCAAATCCCGGTCCCTTTTTCCATCTTCCGAATTCGGCGGTCTTGTTGCCGTACGGTATCGAATAATATGCGTCAAACGCCCTGAAATGATCCACTCTTACGACATCATACAGCTCATAGCAGTGCCTGATCCTTGCGATCCACCATTTATACCCGGTCTGCTTATGATAATCCCAATCGTACAATGGATTTCCCCATAACTGTCCGGTGGCTGAAAA
>DEEW01000200.1:346-768 GCA_002350465.1 Lachnospiraceae bacterium UBA2868 | reverse complement strand
GCTCTCCACTGAACTATGAACTTATACTGGAGAAACTTATAGAATTCCACTTCCTCGGCATATTTATTTCTATAAATATCAAGTGTTTTCTTATCGCGTTTTCTGATATCTTCGTCCCATTCTATAAAGCTTACTCCGCCGAAGGAGTTCTTGACGGCCATATACAAAGCGTAATCCTCAAGCCAGAAACCATTCTGTCCTACAAACTTCGCATAATTTTTGTCTTTTGCAAGATTGCTGCGGCCAAATGCCTTTTTCAGCATTTGAAAACGCATGTTATATATTTTGCCGTAATCTATCTCGTCACTCTTTTTTCCAAAATCATATGAATCGGCCTCTTTTTGCGTCAGCAGTCCTTCTTCCACGAGCATCTCCGGATCAATAAAGTAAGGATTCCCCGCAAATGTGGAAAATGACTGATA
>DEEW01000200.1:0-248 GCA_002350465.1 Lachnospiraceae bacterium UBA2868 | reverse complement strand
TCGACAAACCTGTAGCTTTCCTTTCCGAAGGTCCCTATTCCGTATTTACCCGGGAGCGACGCAACCGGCATTAAAACTCCGCTTTTTCTAACTGTTTTCATGATAACTCCTGTGATTTTATCCCTTTACGGCTCCGGCCAGGACACCTTTGATGATATATTTCTGGCAGGTAATGTACATGACGATAATCGGAAGCACCGTCATTATAATACAGGCCATCATCGGTCCCATAGCTACATGTCCGTAAC
>DEEW01000044.1:5225-5401 GCA_002350465.1 Lachnospiraceae bacterium UBA2868 | reverse complement strand
ACGATGAAGCGTAAACAGTTTGTTAAGGGAATAACACAGATAGCCCAGGAAGGTGCCATCCAGATATTTCATGAGTTAAACACAGGTCTCGAGGAGATTATAGTGGGAGTTGTGGGTGTCCTGCAGTTTGAAGTGCTTAAATACAGACTGGAAAACGAATATAATGTGGAAATAAG
>DEEW01000044.1:0-5139 GCA_002350465.1 Lachnospiraceae bacterium UBA2868 | reverse complement strand
AGATGGATAGCAAATGCGGAGAGTATTGATATAAATAAACTGTCGGGAACTTCGGACATGAAGAAGGTAACCGATCTTAAGGACAGGCCGCTTCTTCTGTTTATCAACAGCTGGAGCATCGGTATGACATTGGAGAGAAATGAGGGACTGGAACTTGAAGAGTTCTCGAGAAACTAAATGTCTCAAAAAAATATCATGCGTTATAATAACGGCCATCGCTGTTCAGAACCTTTGCGGATGCAGCCCACTGCAAAAAGTGCAGGATGCCTTAACAAAAACTGACGTTATTGAATCTGAAACAGGAGACGAGGCAGGTTCGGGAGAAAATAAGTCTCCCGTCGGGGGAGGAATCAAGGTTATAGACATAAACGGTGATGTTCATGAGACAAGCGTGAATGTTATAGATGAGGGCGAAGCGGAGGACAATGCGGCAGAAGCGCTGCCTGCAAGAAATCTGGCCCAGGTGGCCCAGAACCTTACACGTTCGGGAGAGGACGACTTTGCTTATAGTGAGCTTACGGATTCATGTAAAACCTGTTATCTGGAGATTTATGCCATACTAAGTGATCTTCTCGAAAAAGTGGATCTTACAAGCAAAGATCCCGATGAGATAGATCTGGCTTTCAAGGCAGTTATGGTGGATCATCCCGAAATATTCTATGTTAAGGGCTACTCTATCGGGAAGTATATGAGCGGAGATGTACTTAAGAAGATAGTCTTTTCAGGAACCTATACAATGTCCAAAGAGGAAGTGGAAAAGGGAAGGCAAGAAACCGATGAATACGTAAGCCGTGTCATAAGCGGATATTCGGGAGACGGAAGTGACTATGACAGGATAAAATACGTGTATGATTACCTTATCAGAAACAACGAGTATGTACCCGAGTCCATAAATAACCAGAATATTTTAAGCGTTGTGGAAAACGGACAAACGGTATGCCAGGGCTATACTAAAGCAATGCAGCTGATCCTCAACAAAATGGGGATATTCTGTACTCTTGTGAACGGAACGGCTTGCGGAAGCGGTGGTGTACCGAATCCCGAGGATCTTGCGGATGTGGAAAATGCCGAATGGGGCGGTCATGTGTGGAACATAGTAAGGTGTAACGGGATGTACTATAACGTCGATGTTACATGGGGGGATGCAGCCATAACACTTATGAATACCGAAGGTATGACATCCGACAATATTGATGTCAACTATGAGTTCTTCCTTGTTGATGATGTGTCACTTGACGAGACCCACAAACCGGAGCCTGTTGTGACAATGCCCCGCTGCAATTCCATGGAGGACAATTATTACATCCATGAAGGCTTATATTTTACGGGTGTGGACCCGGATGGATTTCACAGAGCCTTTGAGTCTTCGCTTGCATCCGGTCAGCGTATTATGTTTATAAAGGCTTCGTCTCCGGAAGTATTCGGCGAGATCAGAAGGCATCTGTTTGACGAGCAGAACGTATTTGAGTATCTTGGGAGAAGTAATGTAAGATACGTTGAATTTGCGGAGAGAAATTTGATCATGATTTCTCTATGAAAAATCAGTACATTGTGTTAAAATCACTAGTAACGTTTGCATAAAATGTGAAATAGGTGTTTTGGAGGAAAAACTATGGAAGAAAACTATGCAAGTGATGAGGTATTAGGTGATGTCCGTATATCGGATGAAGTCGTTGCCAATATTGCAGTTATAGCCGCAGGAGAGATCGAAGGGGTTTCTTATGTTGTCGGAAGCGGAAAACCCAACGAGTTCAAAAATATAGTCGGTATCAAGAATCATACAAAAGATCTTCGCATCGAGGTATGCGAGAAGATCGTATCCGTTGATATGGCCATCGTTGTTAAGTACGGATTCTCGCTTCCTACGGTAGGTAAAGCTGTTCAGGAGCGTGTTAGGTCGTCTATTGAAAATATGACGGGTCTGGAGGTTTCCGACGTAAATGTAAGGATTGCCGGTGTGGATTTAAAATGACAAGATCATTGGTAAGGGAGCATCTGTTTAAGCTTCTGTTTCGAATCGAGTTTAATTCTCCGGAGGATATGCCGGAACAGGTACGCCTCTATTTTGAGGACACTTTTGCCGATGAAGATGATGAAAGTACCGGATCGGATGTTCCTTCGGGTGACAGAGATTATATTCGGGAGAAATATGAACGTATTATTGAACGGCTTCCCGAGATAGACGGTATGATCGACAGATCGGCAAAGGGATGGAGCATAGCAAGGATAGGTAAGGTAGAATTGTCAGTCCTGCGCCTTGCCATATATGAGATGCTTTATGATGACAGCATCCCGGTGGGAGTTGCCATTGACGAAGCCGTAGAACTTGCCAAAAGATTCGGGCAGGATTCTTCCGGGTCATTTGTTAACGGTATTTTGGCAACGCTGGCTAAGTAGTCTGTTTTATGAATGTTTATACAGTCGGGCAGATCAATGCCTACATTAAAAATATGTTCACGCAGGATTATTTCCTGCATTCTGTTATTGTATCGGGAGAGGTAAGCAATTTAAAGTTCCACTCCTCAGGTCATATTTATTTCACGCTGAAAGACGAATCGGGAATACTGTCGGCAGTTATGTTCCGCTCCAATGCCGTAAAGCTTCGGCAGAAGCTGTCCGACGGGGACAGGATAGAAGCATACGGATCGGTAAATATTTATGAAAGATCCGGCAGTTACCAGCTATATGTCACAAGCATCAGGAGGGCAGGAGAAGGAGCCGAAAAAGAAGAACTGGAGCGGCTCAAACAGAAGCTGGCTGAAATGGGAATGTTTGATCCTATGTATAAAAAGGCTGTTCCCAAGTATTCCTTCAGGATCGGGGTTGTAACTTCCCCCACAGGCTCGGTGATCCACGATATACGGCAGGTAGCATCCCGCCGTAACCCGGGAGTAGAAATAATCCTTCATCCGGCGAAGGTTCAGGGAGAGGGAGCACCTCAGTCCATAATAAACGGAATTGATGCGCTTGAAAAAGAAGATGTGGATGTGATCATAATCGGACGCGGAGGGGGATCGGATGAGGATCTGTCGGCGTTTAACGATGAAGCGCTTGCCATGAGGATCTTTGACTGTACGGTTCCCATAGTGTCGGCGGTTGGGCACGGTGATGACGTATCCATAACGGATATGGTCGCGGATGTTCATGCTCCTACACCCTCGGCAGCTGCGGAAATCACGGTGTTTTTATATGATGATTTTGTCCGGGACGTTAATATGCGCGTCATGACGCTTGAGCGTGAGATGCGAAAACATATAGACGACAAAAGCGGAGCTTTGCGGCAAAGAGCCCTGCGGCTGGAAGCCTTGAGTCCGGCTGCGAAGATAAAGCTTCAACGTGTCCTGTATTCGAACAGGGCGCAAAAGCTTGAAGATCTTATGAGCAGAAAACTTGACGCGGCAAAGCACAAGGTGCTTATATATATAGAAAAGTACAAAGGGTTATCGCCTGTTGAGAAGATAGGTCACGGATTTGCCGCAGTCACCGATGAAAACGGACTGAAAATCACTGACATTGCAAGCGTAAGTCCGGGAGATAAACTGAGACTGATAATGCGCGAAGGTATTATAAGCGCCACCGCAAATGCCATAGAAAAGAGGGAGTGAGATGACACTTGAAGAAACCTTTGAAAAGATAGACGCAGTTATGGAAAAACTATCCGATGACTCCCTTCCGCTTGAAGAGTCCTTTGCGGTTTACAAGGAAGGAATGGAACTTCTGGACGGGTGCAGGAAAATAATAGATGATGTTGAAAAGAAAGTAACAAAGCTGGCAGAAGAAAATGATACTTGATTCCATAAACAGGACAAATGATATAAAGGATGTGGGTGCAGGCGATCTCAATGAGCTTGCCCAGGAGATCAGGGAATTTCTGATCGAAAAGATAAGCGTAAACGGCGGACATCTGGGATCAAACCTTGGTGCGGTTGAACTTACGATGGCACTTCACCTTGCGGCAGATCTTCCGAAGGACAAGATAGTATGGGATGTGGGGCATCAGAGCTACACGCATAAGATACTTACCGGAAGAAAGGATGAGTTTGATACGCTTCGAAAGTTCGGCGGTATAAGCGGATTCCCGAAAAGAAGGGAAAGTAACTGCGATGCCTTTGATACAGGGCACTCTTCAACATCTATATCGGCCGGACTGGGTCTTGCCAAGGCAAGAGATCTGGCAGGGGAAGATTACGGTGTATATGCGGTCATAGGTGACGGGGCACTTACAGGCGGAATGGCTTATGAGGCCTTGAACAATGCGGCTTCCCTCAAGACCAATTACGTGATCGTACTTAATGACAACAATATGTCCATTGCGGAAAATGTAGGCGGAATGTCAAGTTATCTGCAGAATATCCGTACCGCTGACGCATACAGAAACTTCAAGATGGGGCTTGAGGATGCGCTTAACAAAATCCCGGGCGGTGTTGCCGTAGTAGACAAACTGAAGAAATACAAGAGCAGTTTTAAACAGCTTGTAGTACCAGGCATGTTTTTCGAGGATATGGGGATCACCTATTTAGGGCCTGTCGACGGTCATGATATAAAAGCCATGGTGAAGGTCTTTAAAGAGGCCAGAAGATATCCCAAATGTGTCATAGTTCATGTACTTACCCAGAAGGGGAAGGGCTATGCCCCTGCGGAACGTCATCCCGCAAGATTTCACGGAGCGGAGCCTTTTGACATAGAAACCGGACTTCCGTCTGTCAACAGGACTAAGGCTAATTATACCGATGTATTCTCTACGGTAATGATCAAGCTTGGCGAGCGCAATCCGAAAGTATGTGCCATAACAGCAGCCATGCCTGACGGAACGGGACTCAAACGATTTTCACGCAAGTATCCGGAGAGGTTCTTTGATGTGGGAATAGCGGAGGAACATGCTGTGACTTTCGCGGCCGGACTTGCAGCCGGGGGATTTATCCCGGTTGTTGCAATATATTCGTCATTCCTGCAGAGAGCTTATGACCAGATTATTCATGACGTGTGTATTCAGGATCTTCCGGTTGTATTTGCCATCGACAGGGCAGGGATTGTCGGAGCAGACGGGGAGACTCATCAGGGAATATTTGATCTGTCCTATCTGTCAAGCATTCCGAATATGACGATAATGGCGCCGAAGAACAAGTGGGAGCTGTCCGA
>DEEW01000098.1:3080-12495 GCA_002350465.1 Lachnospiraceae bacterium UBA2868 | reverse complement strand
GTTTCGGGTGAGGGCGTGCAGCAGGCACTCCTCAAGATCATTGAAGGGACGAATGCTTCGGTACCCCCGCAGGGAGGAAGAAAGCATCCCCATCAGGAATTGATACCTATTAACACTACTAATATACTGTTTATTTGCGGCGGGGCATTTGACGGTCTGGAGAAAATCGTTGAGAACAGGCTGGATCGCAAATCCATCGGATTTAATGCCGAGATCGCAACAAAGACAGAGCACGAAGTCGGCCAGCTCCTGTCCCAGGTTCAGCCCGAAGATCTTATCAAATACGGGCTTATTCCGGAATTCGTGGGACGTGTTCCGATATGTGTAAGCCTTGAAGGACTTGATGAGGAGGCACTGATCAAGGTATTGAAAGAGCCGAAAAACGCCATAACAAAGCAGTACAAAAAGCTCTTCGAAATTGACGGTGTCGAACTTGAATTTGAGGATGACGCAATCGCCGAGATTGCCCACAAGGCCTATGAGAAGAAGACAGGAGCCAGAGGACTGCGTTCAATTCTTGAGGGACTCATGAACGATCTGATGTTTGAGATCCCTTCCGATGATTCAATCACAAAGTGCGTGATAACAAAGGGTGCAGTAACGGGAGAGGGAGCACCTCTCATCGTGCGCGATAACGAAAACGTCAGGCAAAATCTTAAGAAAGCAGAGTAAACTTGCGAAGGATAACAAAGAAGAAATACCCTTGCGTTGTTGTTAGCAAATTGGCGGTGCTTCCGGGCATGGTCATTCATTTTGATATAAACACACAGACAGGGGTTAAGGCCGTTGAGCGGGCCATGATAAAGGACAGGAGGCTGTTCGCGGTAGCTGACAGGGAAGAGGACACACAGGCCAAGGGGAAATCAGACAAGGTTGACCTTTATGGCTTTGGGTGTGTATGTGCAATAAAGCAGGTCGTAAAGCTTCCGGGAAATGTTTTACGCGTTCTCGTTGAGGGCGAGATGCGCGCAAGACTTTTTAGTGTGGAAAAGGATGAGTGCCTCATTGCTGTTGCCAAGGAAGTTGTTGTTCCCGATGACTGGTACATCGGCAAAACCGTAAGTCCTGTTAATCCTGAGCTTACGGAGGACAATGAGGAAGTCCGGCAGCAGATCATGGCAAAGATCAATATCCTCAAGGAACTTCTCACAACCCTTTTGGGGTACAATCCCCCGATCGCCAAAACTCTTACCAAGCAGTTCGAAGAAGCCGAGAAGCTTTCCGAACTCCTTGATTTTGTAGCAATAAATGTTCCCGTGCATTTTTCGGACAGACAGCGGATACTTGAAACGGAGACAGTTGACGACCGGTTTATCACCCTTATGACGATGCTGCAGCGTGAGGTCAATGTTCTGGACATCAAAACGAACATCGCCAAGCAGATAAAGGAAAGAGTAGACAAGAATCAGAAGGAATATGTTCTCCGTGAGCAGCTCCGTGTGATAAAGGAAGAGCTTGGAGAAGGAAGTACCGCGACCGAAGAGGAAAAATACAGGGAAGCGGTATCAAAATTAAAGGCTAAAAAGGAAATTAAGGATAAGATCCTAAAAGAGGTTGACCGATTCAGTCATTTGCATGACGGCTCCTCCGAAGCAGAGGTTTCGAGAGGGTATATCGAAACGCTTCTTGCAATGCCGTGGGATCGCGCTTCAAAGGATAACCGTGACATAGACCGGGCAGAGGAGATTCTTAACAGAGACCATTACGGACTTGTGAAGGTCAAGGAAAGGATGCTTGAATTCCTGGCAGTAAGGAACCTCACAAAAAAAGGAGATTCGCCTATTATATGCCTTGTGGGGCCTCCCGGAACAGGTAAGACAAGTATTGCAAGATCGGTTGCAACCGCTCTTGAAAAAGAATATGTACGCATCAGCCTCGGAGGTGTCAGGGACGAGGCTGAGATAAGAGGACACAGAAGAACTTATGTCGGTGCGATGCCCGGAAGAATAGCCGTAGGGCTCAAGAATGCCGGCGTTAAAAATCCCCTCATGCTCCTCGATGAGATAGACAAGATGAGCAATGATTTTAAGGGAGATCCGTCAGCGGCCCTTCTCGAAGTGCTTGACAGCGAGCAAAATTCCAGATTCTCCGACCACTATATCGAGATTCCCGTAGATCTGTCGGAGGTTCTGTTTATAGCCACGGCCAATTCACTTGCGGACATTCCGAGACCTCTTCTTGACAGGATGGAAGTCATCGAGGTCAGCAGTTATACGGAAAATGAGAAGATTCACATCGCGAAGGAGCATCTCCTTCCGAAGCAGATCAAAAAGCACGGACTCGCAGATAGCCAGTTGCATATAGCGGACACTGTATGGCCGGATATTGTGAGCGGTTATACAAGGGAAGCCGGAGTCAGATCTCTTGAGAGAAAAATATCCGCGATCTGCCGCAGAACCGCCCGGATGATCTATCAGGACGGCAAGAAGAGCATCAGGGTTAATAAAGGAAATCTCTATGATTTTCTGGGAGTACGCAAGTACGAGCAGGACAAGAAGAATGATACGGATGAGGTAGGTATCGTCCGGGGCCTTGCGTGGACAAGCGTTGGCGGCGATACACTTTCGATAGAAGTAAACGTAATGCCCGGAAAGGGCGAGATTCTGCTTACCGGACAACTTGGCGATGTAATGCGTGAGAGCGCACAGGCCGGAATGAGCTACATCCGCTCCATCGCATCAAAGCACAAGATAAGAGCCGATTATTTCAGAAAACATGATTTTCACCTGCATATCCCCGAGGGGAGCGTGCCTAAGGACGGCCCTTCAGCCGGAATTACCATGGCAACGGCCCTTTATTCCGCAATAACAAACAGGAAGGTTCGCTGTGATGTTGCGATGACAGGTGAGATAACGCTTCGCGGGAGGGTCCTTCCAATAGGAGGCCTGAAGGAGAAAATCCTTGCGGCCAAGAACGCGGGCATTAGGAAGGTGCTTGTGCCGCGCCAGAATACGAAGGATATAGAGGAGCTGGAAAAGGAGATTACGCAGGGGCTGACGATTGTGTTTGTGGAGCATATGGATGAGGTAATTAGGGAGGCTGTGCTGTAGTTTTTATAAGTTCACAACAAAGGTATTTTCTCAATAACACTTTGTCGTGAACATGGCTACGGCGAGGTCGACGTCTGTATTTTTTTTCGATCCCCGGGCTGCTTTAGCTCAACCTTTAAGGAAACCACAGACTTTGCTGCGTCACGGGGTCGAAAACAAAATACACGAGCGTTCGACCGAGCCGGGGAAGAATTATGGTAATAAAAAATGTTAATTTGGAGATTGTGTGCGGGCCTACGAGCAAGCTTCCGGCAAATAAGCTGCCCGAGGTTGCGTTTGCCGGCAAGTCGAATGTGGGCAAGTCTTCGCTTATCAATGCTCTCATGAACCGCAAAAGCTATGCAAGGACCAGTGCGCAGCCCGGCAAGACGCAGACGATCAATTTCTACAATATCAATGAAGAGATTTACTTTGTCGATCTGCCCGGATACGGCTATGCCAAGGCTTCAAAGGTTGAGGTTGAAAAGTGGGGGAAGATGATCGAGAAGTATCTTCACACTTCAAAACAGTTAAAATGTGTGTTCCTGCTTGTGGATATAAGACATGACCCCGGAAACAACGATAAGATAATGTATGAGTGGGTTACAGCCAATGGGTATACGCCGGTTATTATCGCCACGAAGCTCGATAAGATTAAAAGAAGCCAGATAAGCAAGCAGGTTGCTGCGATACGAAGCGGACTTGGGGCAAAGGAAGCGGTCATAATTCCTTTTTCGGCAACGAGCAAGCAGGGCAGGGAGGATATATATGAAATCATCGACCAAATACTTGAAGATACTGTTTAATTATCTGTTTGCGATAATCATAGTATGTCTTGTGCTTTTTGTACTGCCACGGGCACTTGCATTTTTCTGGCCTTTTGTGGTGGCGGCGATTATCGCTGCTATTGCCAATCCGCTTGTAAGGTTTCTTGAGAGGAAAATGAAGATACGGCGTAAGGCAGGCTCGATAGTCGTTATAGTACTCACGCTTGCTGCTGTAGCGGCAGCTGTCTACGGGATCGTATATCTGCTTGTAACCGAAATCGTGGGATTTTTCTCAAGCGCACCCGATATGTGGGCTAAGGTTAATTCCTCGATACGAGCAATTACAGCCGAGATAGGCCACAGATTTGCACTGCTTCCAAAAGGAACAAGGGATTTCTTCGATAATCTCGGAAATAATATATATGATTCACTTTCATCCGTAGGATCTTCCATCGGAGAGCGTGTGGCCGAGTCGGCAAGCAACGGTGTCAAAAATGCACCGCTTTTCCTTGTGGGGATCGTGATGTGTGTGCTTGCAAGTTATCTGTTTGTAGCAGAGCGTGAGCAGATCGCTAAGTTTGTTTCAAAGATAATGCCGGAGCATCTGACAGAGCGGTTCAACATAGTCACGAAGACGATGAAATCGGCGGTCGGCGGATATTTTAAGGCACAGTTTAAGATCATGGGTGTGGTCTATATAGTTATTTTTATCGGACTGCTGATACTTAGGGTAAAATATGCATTCCTTATTGCACTGCTCATAGCATTTCTTGATTTTCTCCCGCTTTTCGGAACGGGTACGGTTATGTGGCCCTGGGCGGCCTATGCCCTTGTGCAAAGGGATTATAAGTTTGCCATTGGGATGATGGTTATATGGGGACTCTCCCAGCTTGTGCGCCAGCTCATTCAGCCCAAACTTGTGGGGGATTCGCTGGGAATGCCTGCAATTCCGACTATAGTGCTGCTGTATGTGGGCTTCAGGGTCGGAGGCGCAATGGGACTTATCATTGCGGTCCCGATCGGAATGATCGTTTACAATCTGTATCGTGCAGGTCTTTTCTCAAATTTCATATACAGCACGAGAATGCTGCTCAATGATTTTCGCAGAATGCGGATATTTACAAGCGAGGAGCTGAAGCAGGAAGGAATCGAAGAGACGGATACGGGATTTACAAACAAAGACATTTAGAGTTGGAGGCATTGATGATCGGAATTCTTGCCAAAATGTTTATAAAGGATTATGCAAATACATCGAATGCGCGTGTACGTCATGCATACGGCGTGCTTTGCGGTGCGGCCGGTGTGTTTTTTAATATTCTTCTGTTTGCAATTAAACTGGTTGCGGGTTACATCTCCGGTTCCGTTGCCATAGTAGCGGATGCTTTTAACAATTTAAGCGATGCGGGCTCATCCATCGTCACTATGGTCGGATTTAAGATGGCGGGCCAGAAGCCTGATCCCGAGCATCCTTTCGGACACGGAAGAATAGAATATGTGACCGGGCTGATCATTTCGATGCTCATTATTCTGATGGGATTCGAACTTGTAAAATCATCTGTCGAAAAAATCATTCACCCGGAGAACGTCCTGCTCACGCCGGCAGTTGCGGCGATACTTCTGATTTCTATCATCGTAAAGCTTTACATGTATTTCTACAACAACGGGACCGGGGAGAAGATATCATCCGCTGCCATGAAAGCAGTTGCCCTTGACTCGTTTACCGACTCTATTGCGACTCTTGTTGTTCTCGCATGCGCACTAATCAGCCATTATACCGGATTGATGATTGACGGATGGTGCGGACTTGCTGTGTCGGCATTTGTACTGTATGCGGGTTTTTCGGCGGCAAAGGATACAATAGATCCGCTTCTCGGGAGCAAACCCTCAAAAGAGTATGTTGAGGCCATCGAGAAGTTTGTGACGTCTTATGATGATGTTATAGGGATCCATGACCTTGTGATCCATGACTACGGTCCGGGAAGAACAATGATCTCGCTGCATGCGGAGGTACCGGCAAACCGTAATATCATTGACGTTCATGATACTATAGATAACATAGAGCGTCGCATTAACGCGACCCTCGGATGCTCGTGTGTTATCCATATGGATCCCGTTGTTGTCAACGATGAGGCAACGGAAAGGATGAAGCGACTGTGCATGCTTATTGCCAAAAGTGTGGACGAGAGCTTTACAATCCATGATTTTCGGATGGTAAAGGGACCATCCCATACAAATCTGATATTCGATGTTGTGGCTCCTTTTGACTGTAAACTGTCCGAAGAGGAGATACGCAACACCATCTGTGCCAAAATAGAGAGCCTGCCGGGAAAACATTTCGGAGTGGTCGACATAGACAGACCCTACTGTTAAGAAGTTTCTTGGTGCCTCACCCGATTCAGGTGGATTCTGGTATCATTCATGCCTAGTACAAGATCATATTTGATTTGTGAAGCAATGCTTTTTAGAACCTCTGCATTGCTGAATGAATACGAAAGTTCCGGATCCTGAAGTAATGGGTTAAATCCGATACCCGTATCTCTAACGGAAATGATGATCTCATCTTCCGTATCCCACAGCAGCACATCTATGGCAACCTTTGTATCGCTGTTTGCAAGGGCGATACCGGTCAGAATTTCCTCCAGCGCAAGACAGGTGATGACCGCTGTCCGGTGATCGGTTCTTTCCTCGATATATCGGGATGCTTTTTCTGAAAGCTGCACTATTTCCTGAGGGTCTGTTTCGACCGAGAACTCACAGCCCGCAAGTTCATTGTCTAGTGGGAGCAGATATTTTCTTCTCTTTGCGGATTTTCTCCCGTATGTATCCCATAAAAGAAGCATGATGATCAGAATGGCAGTAATGTTTTCCGCGCTGATCAAAGCAAACCAGACACCCTTCATACCGAAACGGGGAATCAATAGATAAGCCAGGGAGACGGGCAACAGGAACCCCTCCAGGGTTGTTACGGCAGCCGACAGTTTTTTTTGCTCGATGGCCTGAAAATAGTAATTCATCAGGAACGAAAAGGCCAGACCCGGATAAATCGGCGTAAAGACACGGATAGCCTTGCAAAAATAGTCGGCATCCGGTGATTCTGCCGCTCCGAACAGCCATAAAAGGGAACGTGGAAAAGCAGAGAAAACACCGACCATAAGCAGAGCTGTTACCAGTACAATTCTGACAGAATGTTTTAAAACAAAGCGGGTTCTGTCGTAATCCCCCTCATGAGCGTAAATCCCTGCTATAGGAGACATTGTCTGGGCAGTTCCGGTGAAAAAGATATAGGCGAGTGACATGCTGTTTCTGCATATGGTGTATGCCTGCACTCCGAGTGCACCGCCATAGGAAAGAACAAGGTTGTTGGTGATCTGGACGCTGATCATCAGATACAGCCAGATAGAAGCAGTAGGGATCCCCTTTTGGCAGATTGCAAGGATATCATCCAGAAACAGTTTCATCCCGTTCGGAATCGGCGTTATAAGCTTAAACTGTCTTTTGGGATAATGTCCATAACGGATTGTAAGGAATAACAAACCGCAGATATACCCGATGATGGTGGCAAGTGCTGCACCTATAAGCCCTGTTCCAAGCCCCTTCATCAGGACGAAGTCCATAAGCAGGTTAACTCCGTTAGAGATCAGAATCGAATGAGATGCCATCTCTGCACAGCCATCTGCCTTGACAAAAAAAGAAAGGCTCATCAGCAGGCACATTAATGGGAAGCCAAGAACAAGCACAGAATAGTATTCTAAAACATCTGCCTGTAGATTAAGATTACTGCAAAGTACAGAGACAATCTGATGCCGGAATAATGTTCCAAAGATTGCGACAAGTATTCCGACTACGGCAGAGGAAGTGACAGAGACGGAAAAGATCCTGCAGGCTCTGATTCTATCGCGGTCTGCCTGGGCATTGGCTGCAATCAGGCTTCCTCCGATTCCAAACATTCCGTGAAAGAGGCTTGTAAAAGCCACGATGGGAAAGCACAGTTGAACCGCTGGAAGCCGCCTCACCCCGAGAAAAGTGCTTACCAGCAGGGCGTCCACGAAAGTAGCCATGTTGTTTGCCATGGAAATAGACAGCGTCGGAAAAAAGAATTCCCGGAACTTATCTGTAATCAGCTGATATCTGCGTTTATTCATTCTGACGGAAATTCCTTTATCGTAAAGGCTTTCATCCTGCGGATTCCTTCCCGAATAATATTTTCCGAATTTGCAAAACACAGTCTCAGATATCCTTCTCCCATAGGACCGAAAGCCGTTCCGGGAATGCTCATTACCTTTGCTTCCTTAAGAAGCCGGATGGAGAAATCGTCGGACGATATTTTATAACGATCCGTGATCCCTTTTATGTTGATAAAAATGCAGAGGGACCCTTCGGGTTTGATAGGTTTTATGCCCGGAATGTCGCAAAGACCCTCATAAAGTATATCGCGTTTTTTCTCATATTCCAGTCTCATCTTTTCTATATGACCCGGCGAACCGTTAAGGGCCGCAGCACCGGCATGCATAATGAATGTGGGTGGTACAGAAGCAACCGTCTGCTGGATCATGGCCATGCTTTGTATAATGTCTCTCTCTTTACAGACGGCATAACCGATCCGCCACCCGGTCATTGCATATGTCTTTGAAAGACTGTTAACGATAATGACGTGGTCTTCCATCCCGGGAACCTGTGCTATGCTAAAATACGGTCTTTCATCAAAGGTCAGGATCTCATAAACTTCATCCGTGATGACAAACAGATCATATTTCAGAACGATCCTCGCCAGCTTTTCTGCTTCCTCTTTTTGGAGTACCGTACCTGTAGGATTCGTAGGATAATTCAATACAATTGCCCGGGTTTTCATGGTTATGGCTTCTTCCAGATCTCGCGCATCCAGATGAAATGCATTTTCTTCACGAAGCGGGACGCGGACGGGTACAGCCTGAAGCGAAGCAGCCTGTTGTATATAGTTCGGATAGGACGGGTCCGGTATGATAACTTCATCCCCCGGGTTCAAAAGAGTGGCCATGGCAAGCCACATTGCTTCAGAACCTCCGAGTGTCGCCAGACAGTCTTCCGGCTCATAAGGGACTCCGAACTGATCGGAATACTTTTTTGCGACAGCTTCCCGAAAAGATGGGATGCCCGGATCCGGTGCATATTTGTTTCTACCATCCATAAGAGCATTGTAAGCAGCGTCTATAATATGAATGGGCGTTTCACAATCCGGTTCACCGTTACATAGATTTACCACATCGGAAACGCTTGCCGCCATACGGAACATCTTTCCTATCTCGGATTGTTTAAAATTTCTGGCGCTGTAAGCGATGCGGCTCTGCTTCTCATTATCGATCAGACCGAAGAAGAATTTTTCCTTTATGGGGCCGTCAATCACATGATTTTCCTCTGATTGATAAGCTTCGGGAGCCTGATAAGCAAGGATTTCTCTATACAACTGATGTGTCTGAGGCTGCAGCACATTCAGCTTCATTGGGTGGAGACGGCCGCTTTCGACCGATTCGCCGTAGCGGGAATCTATTTCCGAAAGCCGCTCCTCAAGTTTTTCGCACATAATCCGGGTCTGGCCGTGTGAGATCTGAGGATCTGTCTCAATGAACAGGGATAAGCGCCCCG
>DEEW01000098.1:2522-2989 GCA_002350465.1 Lachnospiraceae bacterium UBA2868 | reverse complement strand
TTATTTCATTGACGATTTCTTTTGCGGAAAAAATTTGCTGATCAGATTGTTTTCCTTCGTTCATATTGGTTTTCATTATGATATTTCCTTTTTATGGCTGAAGTTCTTCCTATATTATTTACAATTCAACAGACAAATTCAACTATTTCATTTTTCACAAATCACATCAGGGTTATTTGTCTAATAATTACAAATTATTATGAAAATAAAAAAAGGGGGTTGTCAGATTAAATCCTTGGTTGTATATTCAAATCAAGTTATTGGAAACGTTACCGATAACGATACCGATAACGTTANNGCGTAACTTTCAAAAGTTTAAAAGGAGGAAATTTATGAAGAAGAAAACAGTTAGCATCATGCTTGCAACAGCAATGATAGCATCAATGCTCGCAGGATGTTCGCAGGCAGCGGCACCTGCACCGGCAGCAGAGAGTACAACTACGGAAGAAGTAGCGGAAGAGCCCGCA
>DEEW01000098.1:1632-2491 GCA_002350465.1 Lachnospiraceae bacterium UBA2868 | reverse complement strand
AGAAGAGGCAGCTCCTGCAGCAGACGGAGCAGAGGGTCAGGTATACTACCTTAACTTCAAGCCCGAAGCTGACGAAGCATGGCAGAGCATTGCCAAGACTTACACAGAGCAGACAGGTATTCCCGTAACAGTAGTTACCGCTGCATCAGGAACATATGAAGAGACACTTGCAGCCGAGATCATCAAGGACGAGGCTCCCACTCTTTTCCAGGTTAACGGACCTGTAGGTCTCGCAAACTGGGCTGATTACTGCTATGACCTTAACGGATCATCTCTTTACAACGAACTTACAAGCGATGCTTTCGCACTTAAGGATGGGGATGCAGTTGCAGGCATCGCATATGTAATCGAGTCATACGGAATCATTACAAATACTGAGCTTCTCGGTAAGGCAGGATACAAGGTTGATGATATCAAGTCATTCGACGACCTCAAGAAGGTAGCAGAAGATATTACGGCACGTAAGGATGAACTCGGATTTTCGGCATTTACATCAGCAGGTATGGATCCTTCATCTGACTGGAGATTCAAGACTCACCTTGCAAACCTTCCTATATACTTCGAGTACCAGGCAGACAAGATCGATACTACAACAGCTATCAAGGGTACATATCTTGATAATTACAAGAACATCTGGGATCTTTACATCAACAACGCAACATGTGATCCCAAGGAACTTGCCAGCAAGACAGGTGATGACGCTGAGAATGAATTTGCGGACGGACAGGCAGTATTCTTCCAGAACGGTTCATGGGAATATGCAAACCTTACAGGCAAGGGCATGACAGATGACAAGCTTGCTATGATCCCTATTTACATCGGAGTAGGCGACGAAGCTAACCAGGGTCTGTGCACAGGT
>DEEW01000098.1:0-1575 GCA_002350465.1 Lachnospiraceae bacterium UBA2868 | reverse complement strand
GGTACAGAGAACTACTGGTGTGTTAACTCTGAAGCTTCCGAAGAGGATATTCAGGCTACCATCGACTTCCTTACATGGATGGTTACATCTCCCGAAGGAACCAAGATGCTTGCTGATACCATCGGCGTAANNTGGAACTTCACAACAATGCCTTCAGAAGAGTGGAAGAACGGTGTAGGATCTGCTCTTACAGCTTATGCGGCAGGCACAGGTGACTGGGATGCGGTTGTTACAGCATTTGTAGATGGCTGGGCATCAGAGTACGCACTCAAGTAATGTGATCATTCGTGGGGAAGGAACAATAGTCCCTTCCCCACATTTTTTAAAAGGATATTTTAAGCAAGGAGTTTTTATCTATGGAAAAAGCTATAAGAAGATATTGGCCCGTCTTTGTGTTGCCTACATTAGCTGCATTCTGTATAGGATTCATCTATCCGTTTGTTCAGGGCCTGTATTTGTCATTTTGCAAATTCACCACGATCAAAAAGGCAACATTTGTCGGAATGAAGAATTACATCTATGCCGTAAGCGACTCGGGATTCTGGCATGCATTCGGGTTTACGGCAGCATTTACCGTTGTATCGACGGTACTTATTAACGTTATTGCATTTGCCATCGCCCTGGCTCTTACGAGCAAAATCAAGGGCTCCAATCTGTACAGAACTGTATTCTTTATGCCGAACCTTATAGGCGGAATCGTTCTCGGTTATATATGGCAGATACTGCTCAACTGCGTACTGTCATTGCTCGATAAACCTCTGCTTGCACTAAATGCCACATACGGCTTCTGGGGACTCATAATCCTCATGCTCTGGCAGCAGGTTGGTTACATGATGATCATTTACATTGCGGGATTGCAGTCAATCCCCGAAGACTATATTGAAGCAGCCAGAATAGATGGTGCTTCGGACTCACAGATATTATTTAAGATCAAGATACCTAATGTTATGCCTTCAATTACAATCTGCACGTTCCTTACAATTACGAACGGATTCAAGCTTTTCGACCAGAACCTTGCTCTTACGGGCGGAGAGCCTGCGCATGCGTCGGAAATGATGGCACTTAACATTTACAATACATTTTACAGTCGGAGCGGAGCCCAGTGGAAAGGGTACGGACAGGCTAAAGCAGTGATTTTCTGCATCATGGTTATACTTATTTCACTTATACAGCTTAAAGCGACGAAGTCAAGGGAGGTGCAGCAGTAATGGAAAAGAAAAATCAGACAGCCAGGACCATACTCAGCATTTTCCTTGGAATACTGGCTCTTTTGTGGGTATATCCCGTTGTAATGATACTTATCAATTCGCTCAAGTCTGAGAAATACATAACGACCGGCTCGGCATTTGTACTGCCGAATGCCGAAAGCTTTGCTGGAATTGCCAACTATATTGAAGCCCTCGGTGCCCAGGGGTTTGCTACGGCATTCGGCTACAGCCTTGTGATCACGGTTTCGTCGGTAGTACTTATATTACTGTGTACTTCAATGTGTGCATGGTACATAACGAGGGTACACAACCTTTTATCGAAAGTCTGCTACGGACTGTTCGTTTTCTCAATGGTAGTTCCCTTCCA
>DEEW01000065.1 GCA_002350465.1 Lachnospiraceae bacterium UBA2868 | reverse complement strand
AATGATAGCGGAACACATATGGTCCAGATAGGGATCGAACCATATGTGTTCCGCTATCATTCCAGCATATCGCATACATCATTGGCTTGCTCTCGGCCGTATTAGGCGTTACGTCCTGGCACATCGAAAGCGCCTTGTCATTCAGCATAGGCTTAAAAAAAGCCATCTGTTCTCCCGAGTCGAATGAAAATCCATAATATATTGGAACTGTGCCGCTGTATATTTCCCCATCTTCAGTAAACAGATGTATCTCATCGATCGACATAAGCTTTGCTATACGTATCAGTTCAGCAAGGTCATATTCCTTCTCCGGAGATGAATCTACGATATACGCCACTGCCTTTGCCTTGGAAATGTAGTTTTCTTTCAGCGAGTCGGTAAGTGACTTTTCCTTTCGCTTATTCTCTTCGATAACGTCCTCTACCTGCTTGATCAAAAGGTCTGACGTCTGATATGCCTTCATCCTGTTACTTCTGTTAAGTCCGAAATATATGATAAGTACCATAATAACAAGGACGATCGTAATTAATGTCCACATTACCATCAGGTTAAATCTTTTGTCTTTTCTGTCAAACTTTATCTTCAATTTTCCTGCCTCGTCTGTTTATTCTTATCTTCAACACCGTCAATGATCGATATAACCGCATCATACTCATAATTGCGTACGGCAGTATATAAACTGTTGATACGCTCTTTGTGCTCTATAGGTATCCTATAGCTTCTTAGTTCATTCATTATATTTTCCAGCCTGTCACAGTCCATATCATCGGCCGCAGCTCTTAAGGCTTCATAAACCACTGTCAGTTTGCCTTCATCTGCCAATGTTTTTTTATCATCCGCGTCATCCCCGGTTTCCAAAACCTTATCAAGCGGATCTGCCAATCGATCACATCCACTCATAAACTGCTCATGATTACTCGCAATGTAATCATAATCTCCGTGCTTTCCTGCATCTTCAAGCCTCTGTGCACCCTCTGCCTGAGTTTTCGCTCCAATTAGAAGTAAAGAACTTTTCAGCGCATGAATCTTGATCGTATAATTCTTATAATCCTGATCTTTAAACATTCTTTCAAGTTCTTGCTTCCTGTCATCATAGCTTTCATGAAAGACCCGGATAAGCATCATATAGTCTTCGGCAGAGCCGCTATTCGATATTCCCGAAGCAACATCCACCGAAAGATCTGTTAGTATGCTGAGTTCTTTAGGAATATGAATCTCTTTTGATATGTCTCCTTCCGTTTTGTTCTCATAAAACGTTATCTTCTCATTCGGAAGGTACTTTAACAATATCGCTTCAAGACGATCCGGATCTATCGGCTTGGTCAGATAATCATCAAATCCCGCATTAAGATAGAATTCCTTTGCACCTGATATGGCATTTGCAGTAAGACACACAACCGGAGTCCCAACATTAGGGTTTTGTTTATCACATCTGATCTGCGCCAGTGTCTCAATACCGTCTTTTTCAGGCATCATGTGATCAAGGAAGATCAGATCATATTTTTTTGAGCCGGTTCTCGATATGGCGCCTTCACCGGATAACTCAGTATCGGTCGTAACAAAAGTTCTTCTTACGAGGCTCTTGAAGACCTCTAAATTCATCGGGTTATCATCAACTACAAGTATATCAGCCAATGGAGCGCTAAACCTTCTCCTGCCGACAATAACCTTTTCCGATTCGGTCTTGGAAAAATCAAGCATATCATTAACTATATCAAGCAGCTTATCTCCTGCTATTTTGATATTCTCGGAGTATTTTAGAATCTTATCATCCCCGGATTCTCTTAATACCATCTCATTCATGCCAAGTATCGCATTTATCGGAGTACGTATCTCATGAGACATATTTGCAAGGAACGCGGTCTTGGCATTGTTTGCAGCCACAGCAGTTTTCGTCTCTTCCTCAAGCTGTTGTGTCCGCCGTCTCCTCTGTTCCGAAATGACAAGATTAAGGATAATAAATCCCGCTATGATAACCGATACTATGATAGTAATTATAAAAGGGGTTCTTAGTGCACGATACGCATCCGTAGTATCGGTTGCGCACAAGACAGTCCAGTTATTATCCAGCTCTCTTGAATAGACTATATATTCGGTATTACCATAGTTTACTCTGAAAGAATTACCTTCCGTTCTTCTGTATGCAGATACAACAGAATTGCCAAATGATCCGTCCGGATCACGATAATCCTTGTTGATCTCACTCCGATCTGAATGTGCTATGACGTGATAATCATGGCCAAGTACCATGATAGTCTCATTCTTACCTGTAATCGTTTCGGTTATATTTTGCAGTTCTTTAAGCGACAAGTCGATTGCAACAACACTCTTCGCATCACACATTTCTTTTGCAAGTGTTATTATCATCTGACCGGTCCGTGCATCAAGATACGGGTCAACTACAGCAATCATACCCATATGGGCTCTTGCCTGTATATACCACGGCCTCTTAAGCGGATCATAGTCATCATCCGGAACCCATCCGTCACCATCAAGATATTCACCGTTAATATATCCGTAGAGTCCTGTCGTTGCCTCGGGAAGTATGCTCTCAACCGCTTTGGACTGTCCTACGAGAAAATCAAGTATTTCAGCAGATGAGCGTCCGTCACGGATCATGCTGTTAATAGATCCTTCAGTCGTGTTAATGCTTTGCACACCTTTGATCAGGTACTTTTCAATCTCATTGGATGATTTTACAGCGTTTAGCTCACACTCCTTAAGAATGTTTTCCTTGGTCTCTTCGCTAAGTACATGATAATAAACCGTGATTACTGTTATGAAAAACATAATCATCAGCACAAACACGACTATATTATTTTTAATACTCGGATTCTTGATTTCTTTCATCAGCAGATATAAACAGACTCTTATCGTACAATGGTAATGTCACTGCCGAACCATTTTTCTGAGATTCTATCGAGTGTTCTGTCCTCTCTCATCTGAGAGAGAGTATCCTGTATTTTATTTCTAAGTTCTACGTCCTCTTTTCGAAAACCTATAGCTATCTTTTCTTTGGCAAGAGCTCCGGACAGCAGTACGAAATCTTCGCTGTTTCTTGCAATATAATATATAACGAACGAATCAATCAACGCCGCATCAATCTCACCATTCTTAAGTTGTTCCAAAAGTGTCAGATTGTCCCTTTGTGATACGACCTCGATATCTTCATATATTTCAGAATCCTTTATGACTTCATATGTGGTAGAGCCGGATTGCACCCCCACTTTATGCCCTCTCAGATCGTTGATGTTCTGAATACTGGAATAACTTCTGACAGCAAACACAAGCTCATTTTCAAGGTAAGGCTGTGACAGCAACATACTCTCTCTACGATCGGCACTTACTGACATACCGTTCCATATACAGTCGATCCTGCCCGAATATAATTCATCTTCCTTGCGATTCCACTCGATAGGCTGCAATTTCAGTGATATTCCAAGTCGCTTGCAGACCTCCCTTGCAAGATCTATATCAAATCCTATAAGATTGCCCTTATCGTCCCTAAAACCCATCGGAGGAAAGTTCTCATCAAGGCCTACAACCAACTGACCGCTGTCAAGGACGGTTTGAAGAGAACTGTCCGTATTTGTGCTGCAGCCGTTAAATAATGAAGCAATGACTGCAAGCATCGTTGCGATCAGTATTATTCTCGTCATTTTGTCAGCACACCTCAACCGCATAACTCACCTTACATCTGTCAAACCCGGGAACTCTCTTCCATTCTTCAATAATGCGTTCAATTACTTTTTCATATGCCGACACATTCATTACCGGAAACAGCACAAAGAACTGATTGGTCTTATTCTTCATAATGATGTCACTCTTTCGTATACCGGTCTTGAGTACATTTCCAAGCTCCGTCATTGTTTTTTCAGCCAACTGTTCAGTCTCATCTTCAACGGAAACAACAAGCAGAAGTTTTAACGCCCTTCCCCCGTACCTGCTGTTATATCTTGAGACAAAATGATAAACAGCCGTAAAAGATTCTGTACCAAGTACAAGTGCCTCGCGTCCCTCATTTCTCTCTTCTATGATCCTTGAAATACGCTCCAGCTCATCTTCGGGAGAATTGGCCTCTGGGGCAGCGTCAGACGAATCACTATATATCGAGCAGCAATGCTTGCCGTTTTGCTTAGCTTTATACAGTTCTTCATCTGCCATCTTGAAGAGCGTTTCATAGTTCCTGCCATACAAAGGAACATTTACCGCTCCTATTGATATTCCGACAGGAATGCCATGATCGTTCCCAAGAATAGATGTAACTTCGGAGGTGAACTGCTCATTCAGTCTGTCGGCAAGAGCCCGAATGGCAGTATCAATTGACATATCGCAGAAAAAAGCCAGGAATTCGTCACCACCGATCCTGCATACAATATCATCACTTCTCGTATTGTTCCTGACCACATAGGAAAACGCTTCCAAAACCCGGTCACCGTTATCATGTCCGTGAAGGTCGTTTACAAGCTTGAAACTATCGAGATCAAGGATCATAAATGTGCCGCTCTCTCTGAGGATCAGATCACAGATATGCTCTATTCCGCTTGTTTTGTTCAAAAAACCCGTCAGTTTATCGACTGTGGCATCCTCGGTCAGGCTTTCAATCTTTCTGCTATTTTGTATCGTATTGTTGATACGTCTGATAAGGATATCTTTGTTAAACGGCTTATGTATATAATCGGAAGCTCCGAGCTTAAGTCCTCGTTGTTCTGTGCTCTCATCCATATCTCCGGTAAGAAAGATAACCGGTGTTTCCAGTTTTCCCTCTTCTTTTTCTCGTTTTCGGAGTATTTCAAGCGTCTCAAACCCGTCCATTTCAGGCATCATAACATCAAGAAGGATCAGATCCGGTTCATTTTTATCCATGAACTTCAAAAGATCCCTGCCCGAGCGCAGGCAGCTTATTTTCATATCTTCTGATCCAAGAAGCGTTTTTGCACTTGTAAGGCTTAGTGCCTCATCGTCCACAACTACAACCCAGTTACCCATTTTTGTTCAGATCATTCTCCCTTGTATTTTGCTCAACAGCCTTGACTTCATAAATAATCTTATACGATTCTCTCTTATGATATCATATCATTCTTTTTTCGGAATGACACTATTTACGTTCAACACTCTGAAATACGCATGATTTCTATGCCTCGTTCACAAGTTTCCCGGTCATATGCTCTATATCCAGTTCCAGACAGCATACACGAGGGAAGGCATTTTTCATTTCCTTCTCAAGATAAGCTTCATCATCCGTAAACTTCCGGCAAAGGCATGAGCAGATCTCCTTTTTCTTTTCTGCGTCTGTGACCTCGCGTATCCGTCCAAACGCTATTACGCTACGAATGTTGAGTGCCCACTCGCCCTCTTTTCGATAGCCCCTGTCCATCACGCAGTAACTTACTTTATCGCACTCTGTAATTGCATCAAGCTTATGACCTTCCTTCGCACAATGAAAGTATAGCTTTCCGTCACTCTCCGAATACCAATGATCCAGTGGAACACCATATGGGTATCCTTCATCTCCAAGAACAGACAGAACGCCTCTCGGTTCTTCCTTCAGGATACGAATACACTCCTCCTCACTGATCTGTTGCTTGAAACGTCTCATTTCTCTGAACATCCACAGACCTCGCTTTCACCGGTTATTTCTTCTTCAAATCGTTCGCTATTTGCTACCCGTTTTTTTATCGTTACCTCATCTCCCGAATGCACATATTGAAGCCGTTCGCCCATCGAAAGCTTCATCATCTTATATGCAGCCTCTCCTGTACAATGACAGGTATAGAACATTGTGGGATATTTCTTCAGTTCCTTGCCGATATCAACGACCTCACCAAGTTCCTCATCGGTATATTCTACCTTCTTCATCAGGTGGAAACCGCTGATCACCGCATCAGGGACTGAGCCATACTTATCTTTGTATGCATTGAGGATGCTATGGATACCGTTATGTGCACATCCTGATATAAGCACCCTCATATCATCGTCACTAATCACCAGATAGTGCTCGTGTCTGAAATCATCCTGAATGTATTTCCCATTTTCCTTGATCAGAAGTCTATTGTTCGTAAACGGCAGCTTATGTGTTCTCTCTTTCACTGTAAACAGCTCAAGCTCATCGTCAATCCGATAATCCCCCTTAAGGGTTTTAACTTGCGGAAGATTCAGGATATCCTTATCTATGCCGATATACCTGTAGCGTTCCTTATCTGCGCCATTGCCATCATCGGCATAGTAATCATCTCCTGCGGATTCCTGCATATAAATGGCTGCATCGGGATTGATCTTTGAGAATGCCATTAAGCCGCCTGAATGATCGTAGTGACCGTGACTTAGAATAACCGTATCGACCTGTGTAAGATCAACACCAAGCTTTTCGGCATTCCTAAGCGTCTCCTCTGATGGTCCAAGATCAACAAGAAGCTTATGTTTACTTGTTTCAGCGTAGAATGACAAGCCATGCGCACATACACATCCCGTGCTGCCTTCCGTATTTTCAATCAGGTTTATTATCCTCATCTCGGTAAGTCTTCCTCTTATATCAGCGATGATGTGTTCTTCCCTATGTGGTGTTGATATTTGGTTCATTTTACCACATTTTAAGGCGTATCACATCATTGGGAGGGCAATAATGGACTTATTCCCTCTGTTCAGATGGATCCTGCATTCTGATAACTTTTGCAGG
>DEEW01000057.1:10545-16622 GCA_002350465.1 Lachnospiraceae bacterium UBA2868 | reverse complement strand
CCGGAGGGGGTCTGGCCCCCATCGGCGGCTACATTGCCGGAACCAATCAATGCGTGGAAAATGCCGCATACCGTCTGACTTCCCCGGGACTTGGCAAGGACGTTGGTGCAACACTTGATATCAACAGAACTTTGTTTCAGGGACTGTTTCTGGCGCCCGTTGTAACCTGTGCGGCTCTTAAGGGTGCTACATTTGCGGCAAATATTTATGAAAAACTGGGCTTTGAAGTTGTGCCGAATGGATCGGAGAGCAGACATGATATTATACAGGCCGTAACATTAAGGAGTCCGGAAGCGGTTAAAGCTTTTTGTAACGGAATACAGTCCGCCGCGCCGGTTGATTCATATCTTACGGCAGAACCATGGGATATGCCGGGATACGACAGTGAAGTTATTATGGCTGCAGGTGCTTTTATATCCGGCAGTTCCATTGAACTGTCCGCGGATGCACCGATGAAACCTCCCTATGCCGTATATTTCCAGGGAGGGCTTACATGGTTTCATGCCAAGGTGGGGATTCTGAAATCCCTCCAGGCACTCATAGACGAAAAAATAGTTAATATATACATCTAGAGACCGTTGTGGTAAAATATGCTAGATATTGTATGATCATATGAGGTTTATGATTTGGCTGTAAATGCATTCGGTATAGATTTAGGTACCTATAATATAAAAATATATAACGGTTTTACCGACAGGATAGTATCACATAAGAACATGATCGCCATCCAGAACCGGCATAACCTTTTTGCATACGGGGATGATGCCTTTACCATGTATGAGAAATCCCCGGATAATATCAAGGTTACTTTCCCGCTTACATACGGCGTAATTGCGGATATCAATCATATGCAGATTCTGATCCGTAACTTTATCAATGACGAGATGGACGGTAACATCAGAAGTGCGGATTACTATATTTCCGTTCCCACTGATATTACAGAAGTGGAAAAGAGAGCATTTGTGGATCTTGTCAAGGAATCAAATATCCGGGCGAGAAATATCTACATAGTTGAAAAAGCTATAGCCGACGGTATCGGAATGGATGTTGAGATGCACCGCTCCCAGGGCTTTCTGGTAGTAAATGTGGGTTATGAAACAACAGAGATTTCCATACTGAGCCTTGGGGGAATTGTTCTGTCCAAGCTCATCAAAACCGGTGGCAAGAAATTCGATGAAAGCATCCGCAACATGATCCGTAAGGAATACAACCTACTTATCGGGGCTAAATCCGCCGAACAGACCAAGATAGACCTTCCCGTACTTGAGAAGGAATCAAGGGACGCTGTAGTTTACGGAAGAGACATAGTTACGGGTCTTCCCGTAGAGAGAACCATTCCGACTATGCTAATAGAACGTGCTATGCACGAGAATTTTGAGAACATTATCGATAATGTAAGGCTGATACTTGAGAGGACTCCCCCGGAACTGGGTGCGGACATTTACAAGAAAGGCATCTTTCTTACGGGCGGAAGTGCCGGTATAGGGGATCTTCATAATCTGATCTCCAGAAGTACCGGATTAAATGTTTTGTTCTCACCTTACAAAGAGGGCAGTGTGGCATACGGACTGTCACAGATCATTAAAAATGAAAAACTTCATTCTGTTGTCTATACGATGCAGGATTTCTCCGGATAAACGTTAAAATGGCAAGAGGCAGATCAAAAAGAAACAAAATATCGATACCCGCAAAATACATCTTACTGGCACTGTCTGTTATCTGTATAATCATGATGGTGCTTTCTTATGCTACGGATATAATGGACGGGCCGCCGCAGGCGGTTGCCGGTTATACCGTCATCCCCTTTCAAAAAGCTATTTCATATGCAGGAAACTGGCTGTTTAACCGTTCTGAATCCATCAAAGAACTGGAATCACTCAGAACGGAAAATGAGGAGCTCAAAAAGAGCGTTGACGAGCTAACCATCAAGATCAACGATCTTACGACTGATAAATACGAGCTTGCCGAACTGCGGCAGCTGTTTTCACTTAGCGAAAAGTACAGTGATTATCCTACAGTGGGAGCAAGAGTTATCGGTAAAGATGCCGGAAACTGGTATTCCACCTTCCTGATAGACAAGGGAAGTAATGACGGTATAAAAGTCAATATGAATGTTATGGCCGGAGCCGGTCTTGTAGGTATAGTTACTTCCGTCGGGCCAAACTGGGCTACAGTCAGATCAATAATCGATGACGAGTCTAATATAAGTGCAATGGTGCTTAACACTTCGGATACCATGATCGTTACCGGGGATCTGGAGATGTATTCAAACGGAAGCATCAAATTCACCGAACTGCGTGATGAAGACGGAGAGGTTGCCGCGGGAGACCAGATAGTTACCAGCCAGATAAGCAGTAAATATCTTCCCGGGATTTCCATAGGTTATATCAAAGATATAAACAATGATTCGAATAACCTTACTAAATCGGGATACATCACTCCCGTAGTTGATTTTGAACATCTTGATATTGTTCTTGTTATAACGCGGATGAAACAGACAAAGGAATGATATGTACAGAAAAGCGGTAATGCTGTTATTGATACTGGTTGGCTACCTGATTCAGAGTACTATGATACGTATACTCCCTATGGGAGGAGTTGCTCCGAATCTTCTTATCATCCTTACATCATGCTTCGGGTTCATGCGCGGCAAGAAGGACGGGATGTTCGTAGGATTTATTTCGGGGCTTGTTATGGATATCCTCTTTGGTGGCCTGGTGGGATTCTATGCGCTTGTTTACATGGTGATCGGTTACCTTAACGGGTTTTTCGCAAGCATATTTTATCCCGAGGATGTAAAACTGCCTGTTGCGCTTATAACCAGCAGTGAGCTTGTGTACTGCTTTATCGTATACATATTCCGTTTTCTCATTCAGGGAAAGCTGCGTTTCGGATATTATTTTTTGCATATTATACTGCCTGAGATAGTCTATACCATTTTCGTAACCATCATTATTTACAGGATCATTCTGAATATTAACGAGTGGCTAGAGGACCTTGAAAGAAGGAGTGCCTGATTGTTATCGGATATTAAAGAATGGCTGAAAGAAGCCTTTTTTAACCGTTTTACACTGATGCTGATTATCTATATCGGTCTAATCGTTGTACTTGTACAGCGATTATTTGTGATGCAGATCATCAACGGTCAGGATTATCTTAATAACTTCAAACTAACAATCAAAAAAGAGACTACTCTTAAGAGCACCCGCGGAAATATATATGACCGTAACGGCAACCTTCTTGCATATAATAAACTGGCTTATTCGGTTACAATTGAAGATAATTTCGAATCCGGCAGGAACAAGAATGCACTTATCAATGATTCAATATTCAGGGCTATCAATATAATTGAGAGCTGCAATGATACTGTGGCAAATGATTTTAACATTGTAATAAATGATGACGGACAGTATGAATTTACCGTATCCGGCACGAGGCTCCTGAGATTTCTTGCGGATATTTACGGTCATAAATCCACCGATGACCTGACCACCTCCGAGAGAAATTCAACGCCCGATGATGTTATATATTATTTGTCGGATTCAAAAAAATACGGTATAGGGCACACTGTTATTGACGAGAAGGGAAACAGCAGGTTCGTTCCCGAGGAAGGCTACACCAAAGAAGAATTACTCAAAATCCTGACGATTCGTTACCAGCTGTCAACAAACAGTTACCAGAAATATCTGTCTACCATAATCGCGGATGATGTTAATGAAAATACGGTTGCCGCAATAAAAGAGAATTCCGATATCCTTCAGGGGGTTTCCATTGAGGTCAATACTCTTCGTGAGTACAATGATGCCCAGTATTTCGCCCATATTATCGGCTATACGGGAAATGCCTCTCCCGATGATCTTGCCGAACTTGCTTCTTCCAAACACGACTACAACGCCGCGGATATGGTTGGTAAATCCGGGATTGAGAAGTCAATGGAGGAATATCTGCAGGGAGAGAAGGGTAAGGATGAGATATATGTTGATAATATGGGAAAAATCATTGAATCCATATCCCATGTCGATCCCAAGGCTGGAAATGACGTATATCTGTCCATAGATGCCGATCTTCAAAAAGCCGTATATAATATGCTTGAGCAGAAACTTGCCGGTATTCTTGTGTCCAAGATCGTCAATATGAAGACTTATAACAATGATACCGTAAAATCATCCCTTATGATGATCCCCATTGATGATGTATATTATGCTCTTATTAACAACAGCGTAATAGACACGGAGCATATGGCCGGAGAGAATGCTTCTACTTATGAAAAACAGGTCAATGAAGCTTTTGTAAACAAGCGGAACTCGGTTATGGCCATTTTGAGGGATGAACTTATTAATACAAAAACTCCCTACAAGGATCTTCCGGATGAACTAAAAGTTTATGAAAGCTATATTGTTTCAAGGCTTATGTCGCAGTCAACCGGAGTACTTGTATCAGAACTTATAGACAGAGATGACAAAACATACATTGACTGGACAACGAACGAAGTAATAAGCCTTAATGAGTATCTTCATTACTGCCTTGCACAAAACTGGATGGATGTTACCAAATTCCATCTGGACAGCCAGTATTCCGATTCGGAAGAAGTATATACACAGCTGGTGGATTATATTTTGGATGATCTTTCCAAAAACAGCGGATTCGGTAAGAAGATGTACAAATACATGATTGCCGATGATGAAATATCGGGTAAGCAGTTATGTATGATATTGTATGAGCAGAAGATCATATACGGAACAGCAGCAGACAAGGCTTTGCTGGAGAGCGGTGCAAAGACGCCCTATGATTTTATGATAAACAAGATCGCAAATCTTGAGATCACGCCTGCAATGCTTGCTCTTGACCCGTGTTCGGGGTCCTGTGTCGTTGCAAATACAAAGGGGGAGCTGCTGGCACTTGTTACTTATCCGGGCTACGATAATAACAGATTCGCCAATTCAATAGATTCCGACTATTATGCAAAACTGCTGGCGGATCTGGCAAGCCCTTTGTATAACAATGCCACCCAGCAGATGACTGCTCCGGGTTCCACCTTTAAGCCATGTTCCGCAGCCTGTGCCCTTGAAGAGGGTATTGTCAATCTGGGAGAGACAATCAGGTGCGAGGGTATTTTCGATTACTTTGATGTCCAGAAGCAGTGCTGGGTATATCCCGGAGGCCATGGAAGCCTTGATGTGGCAGGTGCCATCGGTAATTCATGTAACGTGTTCTTTTATGAAGTGGGTTACAGGCTTGCCACAGATGGTCATACATCAAATTATGATGAACAGGGGGGCTTGGACCGTCTGCAAAAATATGCGGATTTGTTCGGACTTACTTCAAAAACCGGAATAGAGATGGAGGAAAACACTCCGAAGTTTTCGGACCAGCTGCCTGTCGATTCGGCTATTGGTCAGGGATCTCACAACTATACTACCGTGGGATTGTCAAGATATGTTACAACAATAGCAACGAAAGGGACGTGCTACAATTATACATTACTGAGCAAAGTCGTTAATCCCGAGGGAGCCATCATATTCTCAAAATCTCCGGATATACTCAACAGTGTTGTATTTGCTGACAGTACATGGGGACAGATATACAGCGGTATGAGACTGGTTGTTGAGAAGGCTGCTGCCTTCAAGGGCTTTCCCATTAATGTTGCGGGTAAAACCGGAACGGCCCAGACTAGTAAGTCAAGGACTAACCATGCGCTTTTCATAGGCTTTGCCCCTTACGAAGATCCCGAGATCACGGTTGCGACACGTATAGCCTATGGTTACACATCCGCAAATGCCGCACAGCTTTCCAAGGATGTGTTAAGCTACTACTTCAAGACAGAGGATGCTGATCAGCTGATCAGCGGTGTTGCCGATGAGGCTTCCAACGAAATCATAGAAGACTAATAAATGTGAGGCGATTATCAGATGAAACCAGCAGTTACAATCAAGAGTTTTCCCAACGGCCTGAAACTCATACTTAACGATGAAATGCCCTTTGAGGAACTATATGTTGCATTTGCCCAGAAACTGATAGAATCGGACAGGTTTTTAGGGGATGCCAAGCTTGTTATCACATTCGAAGGAAGGGAGCTT
>DEEW01000057.1:10163-10523 GCA_002350465.1 Lachnospiraceae bacterium UBA2868 | reverse complement strand
GGAAAGAGCACTTATAGAAGCCTTCGGAGAGTATTCCCACGTTAATATTCTGTGCGTGATGGAAAAGGGCAAGAAACAAAACGAAGTGTTTATTCAGGCGGCAAACGCATTTTCTCCCAGCGGAAAAAGCGAAAATTCTTCCGTTTACAAAGGAACGCTTCATGCGGGGCAAAACCTTGAAACCGAAGGCAGCATTGTTGTGCTTGGAGATGTAAATCCCGGAGCCAGCGTAAATGCCGTAGGATCCGTTGTTATACTGGGAACCGTATACGGGGACATAGCGGCAGGTATCAAAGGAGACCGGGGGTCATTTGTTGCAGCACTTGATATTAAAGCCGAAGCAATTTCCGTGGCCGGTAT
>DEEW01000057.1:9281-10099 GCA_002350465.1 Lachnospiraceae bacterium UBA2868 | reverse complement strand
GGCAGGAGCAAAAATTGTGTATATAAGTGAGGAAGGTATTATTTGCGAAGATATTACAAAAGAGTTCCTTGCCGAGATTCCGTTTTAGGAGATGCTTATGTTTGAGAATTATAATTTCAGAAGATATGATCTGTTTCTTGTAATGCTGTGCTCAGCCATTACAATTCTCGGCATCGTATTTATCAAAAGTGCCGACGAGTCCTATGTAAGACATCAGCAGGAAGGCTTTGTGATGGGGCTTGTACTTATGGTCATAGTATCACTTGTAAGCTATTCTTTTGTATTAAAGTTTTACTGGCTGATTTATGCCATCTCTATCGGATTACTGGTGGCGGTTAAGCTTTTCGGCGATTCGGGTGGCGGTGCCCAGAGGTGGTTTGAATTTGGAGGGATCAGATTCCAGCCCTCGGAGATAGTTAAGATTTTATTGATTTTATTCTATGCGGCGTTTATTATGAAACATAGGGATAATATCAATACGGTCAGAATAATCGTTGCGTGTGTTGCGCTGATCATTCCGCCTACCATATTGATTTTTAAACAGCCCGATCTGTCTACTACGATCATGATACTTGCTATATTTGCGGTTATCATGTTTATAGGTGGACTTAGCTGGAAAGTCATAGGCGGTGCGGTTCTTATCGGTGTCCCTTCATTTGTCCTTGCATTAAGATATTTGATGCGTGATGATGTTCATATAATCAAAGATTACCACAAGGGCAGGATACTTGCATGGCTGTATCCCGATGAATATGCAAGTACGGAAGCATATCAGACTCTTAATGCCATCACTGCCATAGGCTCGGGACAGCTTTCCG
>DEEW01000057.1:4119-9264 GCA_002350465.1 Lachnospiraceae bacterium UBA2868 | reverse complement strand
GGTTAAAAACGGTAATTTTATTTCCGCCGCCCATACCGATTTTATATTTGCCGTTATAGGCGAAGAAATGGGATTTATTGGATGTTGTCTTGTTATAGGCTTGCTGTTTTTAATAGCCATCTGGTGCCTGCGGATCGGAAGACGTGCCAAGGATACGGCCGGACAGATCATAGCCGGAGGAATGGGCGGACTTATCGGTATTCAGACCTTTATAAACATAGGTGTTGTTACGGGACTGCTGCCTAATACAGGGCTTACACTGCCTTTTGTCAGTTATGGACTTACTAGTCTTGTGAGTCTGTTTATAGGTATAGGATTTGTACTGAACGTTAAACTGCAATCGCCTGCCGGCGAGTATTTTGAAGGAGAATTCTAATGAATATCGGATTGATTGCACACGATTCCAAGAAGAAACTTATGCAGAACTTTTGTATCGCTTACCGTGGAGCGCTCAGCAAGCATAAGCTTTGCGCAACAGGTACCACCGGAAGACTGATTGAAGAAGTTACAAATCTGTCTGTACATAAGTACCTTGCCGGTAATCTTGGCGGCGAGCAGCAGATCGGAGCCCAGATCGAGCACAATGAGATCGATCTTATGATATTCCTGCGTGATCCGCTGGCACCCGATATGCATAAGCCCGATGTCAACTATATTGTTAGGCTGTGTGATATGCACAACATTCCGCTTGCAACCAATCTCGCAACGGCCGAGCTTCTAATAAAATCACTTGACAGAGGAGATATGGAGTGGCGTGAGATGTACAAATAGGTTTATATATATCATAAGCTTTACACTGCTGATAAGTCTTACAGCATGTTCATCAAAGCTTACCATGCCTTTTGATCCGGACTCGTCCGAAAATGCGGTAAATATTACATCTGCAGGTACGAATTCAGATATCAAACCGTTTGCGGCGGATATATGCGTCACGGATAATGATTTTGAAAAAATGACGCTTACAATTGATGAGGCCGAGGCAGGAGGGCTTTTTGACGCCACGTCTGCCGAAACCGTTTATGCAAAAAACGTTCACAAGAAACTCAATCCTGCATCTCTTACAAAAGTAATGACCGCTTATATTGCCTTGAAATACGGTCATCTTGAGGACACACTTACCGCATCGTCAAATGTTCTGATCACCGAATCGGGAGCCCAGCTTATGGGGCTTAAGGAGGGAGATAAGCTTACCCTTGAGCAGGCACTTAATGCATTACTTTTGTATTCGGCAAACGATGCCGGTGTCTTGATTGCCGAATATCTATCCGGAAGTGTCGAGAGTTTTGCTGCCGTTATGAATGATGAGGCTGTAAAGCTCGGTGCCACAAACACACATTTTACCAATCCTCACGGACTTACGGACGAAGAGCATTATACAACGGTATATGATCTGTACCTTATGTTTAATGCCGCAATGCAGTTTGAAGAATTCAGACGTATCATCAATACTACCGAGTATAAAAGTACATACAAAGACCGTGAAGGAAATCCCAAAAACATAGAGATAACTACTACTAATGCATATCTGAAGGGAGATATTGCGGCTCCGGACGGTGTAAGCGTTATAGGGGGCAAAACCGGGACTACAAAAGCAGCGAAGAGTTGTCTGATCCTGCTGTCCAACGGATCAGACGGGCACACGTATATATCCGTTATTTTAGGATCCACCGACCGTGACAGTCTGTATAAAAACATGACTACATTGTTAACCGGTATTCACTAAATTTAGTTGTCTTTTAGTATTAAATACACTATAATTAGATATAACTTTAATAAAGGAGGATCTGCAATGATTCAGCTTATTGTTGGAGCCAAAGGCAAAGGCAAAACAAAACACTTACTCGAAAAAGTGAATAACGCAGTCAAGACCGTAGACGGTAATATTGTCTATCTTGATAAGAACTCAAAGCATATGTATGAACTCAAGAACAGGATCAGACTTATCAATACTTCCGAATTCCCGTTTACATCTACCGATGAATTTTTCGGATTTTTGTGCGGTATAGTTTCTCAGGATCATGATCTGCAGGAAGTATATCTTGACAGTTTTATGGATGTTGCTTTTATTAAAGATAAAGAGGCCGTAGAAGGTGTTCTTGACAAGTTTGACAAGATAAGTAACCAGTTTGATGTGGATTTTGTTGTCAGCGTCACAATGGAGCCGGATGAGGTCCCCGAAAAATACAAGTCACAGGTTATTGTTGCATTATAATATCTGACCAATACATTCGGAAAGTCCCGGGAAGCCGGGACTTTCCTTAAAGTGTGAAGATGTCTTTCTCAAAGAAGAAAAAACAAAAGCAGGATAATTCAAGAAATCAGAAGATATCGAAGTTTTCCAAGCCGATCACATTTAACCCGGGAGTACTCGTATTCCTGGTTATTTTTGTTTATATAATTATAATGATCGTATCCTATTTTAGGCAGAGTCACATAACGCCCTATGAAGTAAAGCTTGGCTCTCTGGCAATAAACAATACATATGATGGCGTGATACTCAGGGATGAAACGGTTATATCAAGTGATTTTTCCGGCTATATCAACTATTATGCCCGGGAATCCGAGAAGGTAAATGCGTATTCCATGGTATATACTGTAGACTCTACCGGTAAACTTGCGGAAATGATAGGAGATGAGAGTGCCGAAGAGAGCTCCATATCCAATGAGAGCCTTTCCGACATTAAAACAAATATTTCGAATTTTGCCGTTGATTTTAAGCCCGAAAACTTTATAGACACATATAATTTTAAATACAATATCGAAGGTGTAGTTCTTAAACTTGCAAATACCGCGGTGCTTGCCAATATTGACAAACTGCGTGCAGAAAACTATGCCGATTCCATCGATTTCGGATATGCACCCTCATCCGGGATCATCGAATATTCGACCGACGGGTACGAGGGGCTTACCGCTGAGACCATTACCCCCGAACAGGTAGCAGGGGAAGGGTATGAGAAAAACGTACTTCATTCCAATGACCTGATATCCGAAGGGGATAATGCTTATAAACTGATTACAAGTGAATTATGGACCGTGCTTGTGGAAATTGACGAGGAGCGTGCCCAGTCCCTTGAGGACGAAGACTATATCGAAGTTAGATTTCTGAAGAACAATTACACTGCATGGGCTGCGGTAACTGTACTGCGTCAGAATGGCAAGACCTATGCAAAGCTTGATTTTAACAACTCAATGATTACATTTGCATCTGACAGATTTGTGGAAATCGAGCTGCTTGATAACGCAAGAGAGGGTCTGAAGATTCCGAATTCGGCAATAACGGAGCGGACATTTTACCTTATTCCCGAGGATTACCTTACAACCGGAGGCAACTCCAAGGACGAAGGATTTAACAGAGAATCCTACCTTGAGGACGGGACTTTGTCGGCTGAGTTCGTTCCGGCAACGATCTATAACAATGCAGACGGTATGCTGTATGTGGATGAGTCAGTGTTCAAGATCGGTGACTATGTTATCAAACCGGAGACAGGTGAGAGATATGCAATATCAAAACAGGCAAGCCTTATCGGAGTATATAATATCAACAAAGGGTATGCGGATTTTAAACAGATCACAATTCTTAACCAGAACGAAGAATATGCAATTGTAAAATCAAACAGCGAATACGGTCTTGCGGTTTATGATTACATCGCCCTCAAAGGTGATTCGGTAACGGAGAATGATTTTATATATGATTAAACGGAGTATGTCATGGTAGAAAAAAACATTTCGGAAGTTAAAAAAAGGATTTCGGAAGCTGCGAAAGCGGCCGGCCGCAATGAAAATGAAGTAACACTTATCGCGGTGTCAAAAACCAAGCCGGTTGAAATGATAAAAGAGGCATACGATACCGGGATCAGGGATTTCGGAGAAAACAAGGTTCAGGAAATCATGGAAAAATACCCGCTTCTCCCGTCCGATATCAGATGGCATCTTATCGGTCATCTTCAGACAAATAAAGTAAAATACATAATCGATAAGGTATGTATGATCCATAGTGTGGATTCGTTAAAGCTTGCAGAGGAGATCAGCCGGCAGGCTGTTAAACACAATGTGACAGTCGACATACTTATCGAAGTAAATGTAGCCGCTGAAGAGTCAAAATTCGGTGTCAGACCTGAGGATGCCATTGATCTATGCCGCAGCATCAGTACACTTCCCGGAATCCGCATAAGAGGACTTATGACTGTTGCGCCCTTTACATCCGATCCGGAAGAAAACAGACCCGTTTTTTGCGCTCTGCGGCAATTATTTGTTGACATAGACGGGAAAAACATCGATAATGTCTGTATGGACTGTCTGTCTATGGGGATGTCAGGCGACTATACCGTTGCGATTGAAGAAGGGGCTACATTTGTAAGGGTTGGTACTTCGATTTTCGGACAGAGAGATTACGGGGTCGAAAGATAGGAGATTATTATGGGTTTACTGGACAAGATGCTCGGCGCTATGAAATATGACGACGAGGATGAGTACGAAGACGATTATTACGATGATGATTATGACGACAAAAGTTCATCTCGCTTAGTGAATAAAAGAGCTGTAAAATCGCAGATGCTCGACGATGATGAGGATGATGCCAAGGCTAAGGCACCGGCAAGATCCACTCCGAGAAACGGCAGAAACCGTATGATGAGTAACGGAATGGAGGTTTGTGTTATAAAGCCCACATCCGTGGAAGATGCGAGAGAGATCACAGACACACTTCTCGATAATCATACGGTATTACTGAATATGGAAGGTCTTGACGTCGATATGGCACAGCGTATCATTGATTTTACAAGCGGCAGTACCTATGCGATCGGCGGTAATCTTCAGAAAATATCCCATTATATATTTATTTTGACACCGAAGAATGTAGATGTATCGGGGGATTTTCAGGAGATCTTATCCGGAGCCTTCGATGTTCCGGCACTGAACAACAAATTCTAGTACAAAAGCTTCCGATAAACAGTCGGAAGCTTTTTTTGAGGTTAATATGGACGCACTTAATATTTCATACAAAAACGCGGGAAGCTATCCTGTTGTTATTGAGAAGGATTACAGCAGTCTTTGCTCATATATCTCGGAGATGTTTCCGCAGCTTAAACGTATATGTATCGTAACAGATACGAATGTTTCGAAATTATATCTTGATAATATAAAATC
>DEEW01000057.1:317-3964 GCA_002350465.1 Lachnospiraceae bacterium UBA2868 | reverse complement strand
ATGTGGCCGCATTTATTGCTTCATCATATATGAGAGGCTGCAGATTTGTTAACCTTCCCACATCCCTTCTGGCAATGGCGGATTCTTCCGTGGGGGGAAAGTGCGGAGTAGATTACGAAAGATATAAGAACATAGTAGGCAGTATATATATGCCCAGCCTTGTATATGCGGCAACCGATGTATTAAAAACCCTTCCCGACCGTGAGTTTTCATCGGGAATGGCTGAAATCTTAAAGGCCGGACTTATAAGGGATGGGGTATTCTACGAGTGGCTTATAACGAATTTCTCGGAAATAATGAACAAGGATGCCGAAGCACTTAAGTACATGCTTGATAAGGCTGTAACCATCAAGCAGTACTACGTTACAAAGGACCCTTNNTATGAAGAGGGGGACAGGATGATATTAAACTTCGGTCATACTATAGGTCATGCCCTTGAAAAATTCTTTGATTTCAAATATCTCCACGGCGAGTGTGTTGCTCTCGGTATGGTAGCCGCGGCTTATATTTCCTATAAGAGGTCAATGCTCAGCAATGAGGAGTTTTATGAGATAAGAGATATGTTTGTACCCTTTGACCTGCCCATAAGCCTTGATCCCTTTGAAATCGAAGGTGTATATTCCAATATCGGTCATGATAAAAAGAACACCGATACCGGACTTAAGTTTATATTACTTAAAAAGATCGGAAAAGCCGTCATTGTAAATGATGTTTCCGAAGACGAGATTAAAGAGGCGATCAAAAATCTGATCGTAGAATGGGACTGACATGAATGCAAAGATAAAAAGGTGCTTAATAGACATAATGCTCTTCATATTGCTGATCGCCCTTGACAGAATTACGAAAATATGGGCTGCAAGCAGGCTTATGAATAAAGATGCTATTCCGCTGATCCCCGGGGTGCTGGAATTATATTATCTTCCCAACGGCAACACGGGGGCAGCTTTCGGACTGCTTATGGGGCATAGAACACTGTTTTTGTTTATAGCTGCGGTTGTAGTTGCCGCTATAGTTTACATAATATGGAATATGCCTGACAACAAAAAATACAAATCCATGGAAATACTCATGGTTTTTATTGCTGCAGGCGGTGTGGGAAACATGATAGACAGACTCATGCAGGGCTATGTTGTTGATTTTATATACATATCCTTGATCAATTTCCCCATATTTAATGTGGCGGATATGTATGTCAGCGTATGTACAGTGATACTTGCGATCTTCATGCTGTTTAAGCTCAAGGAAGAGGATTACAATTATCTTGAAAGCTCTCTTAAGGCTCCGTTTTCAAAAAATAAGGACAAAAATCACGAAACATGAAGGAATATCTGCTTGGCGTAGAAGAGGATATGGAAAATGAAAGGATCGACAAGTTCGTAACATATGCGCTTGCCGATTTTTCACGTTCATATATACAAAAAATCATTGAGTCAGGTGATCTTACTGTAAACGGTAAAACCATCAAGCCAAGTTACAAAGTGAGGAATAAAGACTCAATAGTCGTCAGGTGCGACAGCGTTATACCGGACATTAACCCTGAGGATATCCCTCTTGATATACTGTATGAAGATGATGATATTCTTGTGGTAAACAAGCCCAAAGGAATGGTTGTTCATCCTGCTCCGGGGCATTATGAGCATACTCTTGTAAACGCGGTAATGTACCACTGCCGGGACCATCTCTCGGGTATAAACGGTGTTATGAGGCCGGGGATTGTCCACAGGATAGACAAGGACACAACAGGATCTTTGATCATTTGTAAAAATGATAAAGCCCACGAAAGCATTGCAGCCCAGTTGGAGAAGCACTCCATAAACAGAGAGTATCTTGCAATTGTAACCGGTGTCATTGATAAGGGAGGAGTAATTGATAAGCCTATAGGAAGATCCGCTTCCGACAGGAAGAAAATGTGCGTCAATTCTTCCGGCAAGAGGGCTGTTACCCATTATGAAGTCATTAAGAATTTTGAACATTTTACACTTATCAAATGCCGGCTTGAAACAGGCAGGACCCATCAGATAAGAGTTCATATGGCATCCGTCGGTCACCCGGTTGCCGGTGATACCGTTTACGGGAACGGTGTTAAACCCCCGGTAGATACACAGGGGCAGGCACTTCACGCCTACATGATAGGTTTCATTCATCCGACCACAAAGGAATATATTGAGCTTACGGCTCCGGTTCCCGAATATTTTAATTTGTTCATTAAATTGTGCGAAAAAGTTTAGTAAAACTTCACAGAAAATATAGATATTAGAAGAGGTTTGTGGTAAAATATGTCATTATATGCGAACTCATATAATAAATAAAAAACGGAGGGTTACTTATGAGTGAAGAGAACAAAACAACAAATCCTTACACCGGCACATCAAAGCTTACAGACTACGATGTGACATCAATGCTTGAGAACGTTAAAGACGGTGATATGCAGGTTATCGCACGTCTTATCGTTGAAATGAAAAACGAGAACGAGCGTGCCCAGAAACGTGTTAAGCTTCAGAGCCTATTCTCATTATGCGCTTCCGTTCTTTGTCTGATCCTTCTGATCGTTATGCTTGTTACGATCAAGAAGTTCATTCCTCAGGTTGAAGGCGCAGTTGCCAATGCCAATGAACTCATCCTTTCGGTGAGCGAAGAGGTAGCAAATGTTTCTGCTGTTGTTGAAGATGCCACAGCCATTATCGATCAGGCCGGCGAGACAATGACAGTTGCCAGCAAAGCCATTACAGATGCAAGCGAAGTTATATCAGGTGTTAACGGCATGATGGGTGAAGTACAGTCTGTTGTTACCAATCTTGACAAGTCAACCAAGGAACTTGCCTCTATCGATATCAACGATATGCTTGACAATGTCAACGGTCTTGTTGAAACAAGCGAAAAGAGTCTCACAGAGACAGTTGAGAAGATTGATAATATCGATCTTGAGTCTCTTAACAAAGCCATCAAGGATTTAACATCAATAATCTCTCCGTTGGCTAAGCTGTTCAGAAGATAATATTTATTACAAAAATTATATTTAAGAAGGTTAATTTATGATTGGCGCTGATGCAATCGTAAAATGCCTGGAAAAAGAAGGGGTAACAACGCTGTTCGGATATCCGGGAGTGGCGATTTGCCCCTTCTTTAACAGCATTTTAAACACTAAAATCGAATCAATACTTGTAAGGAGCGAGCAGAACGCTGCCCATGCCGCAAGCGGGTATGCAAGAGTTACCGGTAAGCCCGGGGTGTGCGTGGCTACAAGCGGTCCCGGAGCAACCAATCTGATTACGGGAATAGCTACCGCATATGCCGATTCAATCCCACTTATATGCATAACCGGCCAGGTTGATTCATCTCTTCTCGGAGGAGATGTTTTTCAGGAAGCGGATATTACGGGAGCTGCGGAAAGCTTCGTCAAATACAGTTATCTTGTTAAGGATGCAAATGATATCCCGCGTATAATGAAGGAGGCATTTCATATTGCCACAACAGGCCGAAAGGGGCCTGTACTTATCGATGTTCCAATAGATATCCAGAACAAGACAATTTCTGGCTTTAAATATCCCGAAGAGGTTAATATGAGAACATATAAGCCTACAGTAAAGGGACATGCCGTACAACTCAAAAAGGTAATTAATGAGCTTCAGAAGGCAAAAAAGCCTGTT
>DEEW01000057.1:0-191 GCA_002350465.1 Lachnospiraceae bacterium UBA2868 | reverse complement strand
ATAAGTTCCATCCCTTCTGATGATCCGCTCTATTACGGAATGATCGGTAATAACGGAAGGTCATATGCTAATTATGCCATGGCAGAATCGGATCTTCTTATTGTCATCGGAGCAAGAATAGCTGACAGAGCTGTATCTTCTCCTGATCTTGTGGCAAAAGATACGGTTCTGATTCACATTGATGTGGATCC
>DEEW01000012.1:4436-6799 GCA_002350465.1 Lachnospiraceae bacterium UBA2868 | reverse complement strand
CTTACCGTATTTTGCCAGAACTTCCTTAACCTTCTCGTATATTCCAAGATTAATAAGGTTATTGGAAAGCAGCTTTCCGATCAAGAACTCAGCCGATATATAGTAAACCTTCTTGTCTCCGCTGATCCGTCTCGTCTTGCCGGTAAAATTCTTCGTCATCTGAAGCACGCAGTTATACATTTGGGCATCGCTCAAGTCCCGAAGACCTTTTTGGTACATATCCGATGCTAAACTCTCAAGAGATGCTTCAACTTCCTGACAATAAACCTCTTCCCTTATCTTTTCGTATCCCATTTCATCCTCCATGTAAAAATCAAAACTTTACACCACCATTGACGCCGGAGTCATTTAAGGATATCATAGTTTCGGAAAACGTTTTCCGCAATAGCCTTTTTAAGATTTGGATTTTTTGTGACTATTGCACTTCATACCCACTCATTCGTGTATTCTCTATATATATTATGCATAATAAATAAGGCGTTTTATCTCTTTATATAACACTGTTATTTAACGAAAGTTGTTTTTATGATCTCGATCAAGGATGTGGCAAAACGCTCCGGCGTAGCAATCTCTACAGTATCAAAAGTGCTGAATAACTATCCGTATGTCAGCGAGGAAACAAAGCTTAAGGTGCGCCAGGCCATACACGAACTCAATTACGTACCTAACACGATAGCCGCTGCGCTCTCATCGAAGCAAAGCGGCCGTGCTGCGCTGCTTATAGCAATGAACCCAAGGACCCAGGCCATTGATGAAATAACGATGCAATACCTTTCCGGTGCCATAAACCGGGCATTGGAGTTAAATGTCGAAGTAGTGACTTTCTTCCTGTCAATGATTGCCCATATGAGTGCCGAGGAGATCATCCGGTATCTCAAATCCCAGGGATTCGACGGACTGCTTATAATTGGAATGACAAAAGATGATATATATCTGCAGCAGCTTATCGAGTCCGAAGAATTCTGTACAGTTGTTGTTGATGGCATCATCACCAACAAGCATACAAGCTGCGTTTCGATTGACAATTATACTGCCCAGTACGAGATAGCCAAAAAAACCATCATAGAGAATACATGCCGTCGCGTACTATATATTGCCGGACGCCGCAACGAATATGTTACAGACGAACGCGTAAGCGCTATGCGCTCTCTTGCCAAGGATATGGACCTGACTCTTATGATAAGAAACGGTGAATCTTCCGAAAAAAAAGCCCGCGAGATAACATTCCGGTACGCAGCGAACAAAGACATTGTTATCTGCGGCTCTGATCTTATGGCAATAGGCGCAATGAACGCTCTGACCGAGATGGATATATTCCGGCCTGTTTGCGGCTTCGACGGCGTAACGCTTATGGGTTATGTCGGAAAGCAAATGAACACCGTAAGGCAGGATTTTGCAAATATCGGCGCGAACGCTATCTTAGAACTAAAGCGCCTGTTTGACGGCGAAGCCGGCAAACGTGTACTTCTTCCCTACGAGCTTGTCAAACTTTATTATTTGGATATTATAAGATAATGAGTGAAAATCACTTTGCAAAAGCACTGAAAAACTTCACAATGGATGCCGCGGCAGGGGATGCCATAAGGCACCTTACTGATAAAGGCCTGTCTCCATCCCAGATCAAGAATACTCTGACGTTTCCGGCTCCGATGGACTACATTACCAAAGTGATGTGGGACCGCCTTGTCGAGACCTACAGGATCATTCCTGATTGCGACAGCGTAGAAGATCTGGAATCTTTTATGTCAGGCCGCAGACAGCCTTGCGAGATTATGGAGCACCGTGACCGGTACGGTCGCAAAAGCTTTATAAAAGTGCAAAAAGAATCCCCCGAAGAGATGATTTTCTCCCCGGAGGATTACATAGTCTGTGACTTTGCGCGCCGGATGCGCTCCGGCGAAACATTTACGAATGATTACATCATCCACCTGCCCTGGCCTGACAGACCGGTTCTGGGGCTTAGTGAAATCTTTCTTCCCTGATCAGTTATGTTCTAAAGCAAGCGTTCTTGTTGTAATGTCGCATACTTCCGAAGGTCCGTAATACTGGATCGCACCGGGATATGTGAATGCAGTCTCAACAGCCCACTTGTCTCTGTTTTCCGCAAAATACTTGAAGGGCTTGCCGTCAAGCTCAACAAGCGCTTTTCTGATAACAGGCTTGTCTTCGCCGTTTCTTCTCTCGATGTTCATCATCTTGGTAATGGGCATACCGCCTGCAACCCACTCTTCAGCGGGCTTACTCAAATTTGAAACCTTTGAAAGGTATCCGGTGTAGCCGTACTGGATGAGCATAAATGCGTTGTATCCAAGTGAATAGCAGTAATCCGCATCAAAGTTTGAAGGGAATGCGCATCTTCCTTC
>DEEW01000012.1:249-4307 GCA_002350465.1 Lachnospiraceae bacterium UBA2868 | reverse complement strand
TGAACGTTTCCGTGCGGATCTCTCTCCAAGAAAAGCTGCTGCTGGATGAGCTGGGGAAGGATCGCAAATACTGCCATTGATTCCTTCGTAAGTCCTTTTTCAATGAATGCATACTTCGCATCCCAGTCGGGAAGCGCATTGAATTTCTCGGTTGCCTCTCCTGCGAGAAGTTCGTTGATCTCAGCAATAAGCTTTGAGAACTCGGGAACGAATTCAACGATACCTTCGGGAATGATCGCTACACCGAAGTTGTTTCCGGCATTTCCTCTCTTCTCAACGGAATCTGCGATCTGCGATGCAATCTGTGAAAGAGACATTTTCTTGGCTGCAACTTCTTCACCGATAAGGCAGATGTTGGGCTGTGTCTCAAGCGCACACTCAAGTGCCACATGGCTTGCGCTTCTTCCCATAACCTTGATGAAGTGCCAGTATTTCTTGGCTGAGTTCGCATCTCTTTCGATGTTACCGATAAGCTCGGAGTATGTCTTGGTAGCTGTGTCGAATCCGAATGAAGCCTCGATATCCTCGTTCTTCAAATCTCCGTCTATGGTCTTCGGGCATCCGATAACCTGAACCCCGGTGTTGTTTGCCGCCATGTATTCCGCAAGTACGGCTGCGTTTGTGTTCGAATCGTCACCACCGATGATAACGATAGCGGTAAGGCCGTGCTTCTTGGCAACTTCCGTAACAATCTTGAACTGCTCCTCGGTTTCAAGCTTTGTTCTTCCGGAACCGATGATATCGAATCCGCCTGTATTTCTGTATGCATCGATGAACTTGTCATCAAATTCAACATAGTCATCATCTATAAGTCCCGAAGGGCCGCCCTTAAAGCCAAGAAGAACGTTACTCTTGTCGGTTGCCTTAAGTGCATCGTAAAGTCCGCATACAACATTGTGTCCGCCGGGAGCCTGTCCGCCCGAAAGGATAACACCTACAACCTGCTTCTTGGCAGCTGATGTATTGGTGCCCTTCATAAATGTAATCTCGTTCTTGCCGTATGTGTTCGGGAACAGAGCTTTGATCTTGTCCTGATCGGCTACACTTGCGGTAGCTTCCCCGTCCTTGACACAAATCTCAGAAATGCCGGCTCTGAGCATTCCGGGAAGTTTCGGTACGTACTCATATCTTGCTTTTTGAAGAGGTGAAAGATTCATAACATTACTCCTTTTCTGTATTCAATCTATTATCCTGAAGATAAAATCATAAAGATTGTAGCATAATCCTTTAGATTTTCAATAGAAATTGTCTGCATAAAACTGCGAATATTTCTGAACTTCCGTATCTATATAATCGGAACCGATCGTCTCGCAAAGTGTTTCCCTGCCAGAGAACATCCCGGTGCCAAGCCCCAGCCTGTCACCCGGTACCGTATATCCCATTGCTTCAAGCACGGTCGGGAAAATATCCATAGTGTTGAACTGCCTGTTTTTAAGTTTCAGTTCGGATGCATCGAAATCTGTATTGATAAAGCAGTTATATACCATACGGTCTTTGGCGTAACTTACAAGTGACTGATCCATCCTCGGATGATCTCCCTGTATAATGATCACCGTATCATCATACCAATCCTGCACTTTACACCACTCGATAAAATCATATATTTGCTTATCCGCACAGACGACCACATTTGCAAGCTGTTCGGGGTAATCATTACCACAATACGGACATATCCATCCGTCAAAGTGGTGTGTATCTACTGTCAGGAGCGTAAAGTTAAAAGGCTTATCCTGCGCGGCTATTCTGGTAAGCTCGTCTTTTGCAATATCATAAAGCAGCCAGTCTTCTATACCCCAGTTGACTTCCTCCGCAGGAGTAAGATAGCCTTCTTCCTCAGCTGTATAAAGATCATAGACGCGAAAATTCCCATGTTCCTCAAAGAACGCTTTTCTCCCGCCAAATGTTCCGTCAGATCCGCACAGGAATTCCTGATAATAGCCCTTTTGGTTCAGAATATCACCGAGAGTTACCGTATTCTTTGCAAAATGCTCCTGATTGCCGAAATCGGAATTACCCTCTATCGGGAAATTGAACGCTGCCCCGGTCTGGGTTGCCCACATGGCAGCCATGGTCCAGTCGGTATCTTTGGCACTTATGAACCCACCGAGTCCTTCCTCATCAGAAAATGAAATGTTGTCCTCAGCCAGCTTTGTAAGATTGGGAATATAGTTTATCTCCGGCTGTTCTCCTCCCACATCCTTCGAGGCATAAGTTGTCTCCATGCTCTCCATATATATGTATATAAGGTTCTTGGGATTATCGCTTGAGATCTTGTCAACATCCGGCATAACATAATAGTCTTCGTATATTTCAGTCCTAGCAGTATAGTCTCTGATGAACTGGGATATTTGAAGCCGTGAGTTGATATCGGATATGATTTTTACGCTGTAAACTACAACAGCAGCAAAAAGAAGTGCTGCAGCAATACCAATCACATTCACTTTCTTTTCACGCCCCGACCTGCTCCGTAGGAAAAGGTCAACAGCAACATATTTTTCCATTACAAAAAACAAAATGACCGCTATAAACAGTACAACGACAAAAGCTGCCATCTTGGGCGCAACATACCTTACCGCTCCAAGAAAAAAGCTGCTGTTCGCACCTGCAAGCGGTGATTTTATCGTATAAATGATTTCACGGAATGTGACACCATAGGAATCCTGAAACCATGCAAACAGTCCGGCAACGGCCGTATCTATGAAAAGTGCAATCAATAACACGACAAAACATATTCTTTTTATATGTTTTTTACTGTTCATCAACCGGTGTACTTCCCTTTTTTCCTTTAATCTCACATCTGACATTAATGTAAGTTGCGATTATTTCCTTAATATACGGAAGGATCAGCGCTAAAAACGTAGCCATTATCGTATAAATCCCCGTACCGGCGTTAGTGTCTGCCGTAATACCGAGTCTGCTCATCACCACCCGGATGACGTATGTGATGATAACGATCGCAACAGCATACGATACATAAGTCAAAAATGATTTTAGCGACATGCGTATTTCTTCCTTACCGCGCTTCAGATCAATTGACAGCGAGAGTGCCGGTATCAGCATGTAATCGATAAACATTAAAAAATAGTCAGCGTTCATTTGATACTCCTTAGTAATATTGGTCTTCCTTATTGACAACATCGGTGTAACATCCATCAATTCCTCTATCAATGAATGATTTCATCTGATCCTTATCGTTGACGGTATGGACAAAAAGCGGCAATCCGGACTGCTTGAGAACTTCAAATCCGTCAGCGTAATTATCCGGATACTCCATCCAGAATGTCACGCCCACAAGATCGGACTCCTTAGTGAATTGTTCGGTAACTTCTGCTGTAAGTTCCTCTTCCGTCGCCCTGTACAACGTATATATTACATAGTTAAATCCAAGTTCGCGTATTCTCTTATACTCATTGGGATGATATATCTGAATGATAAAGTTATTTTTAAGTTCCGGATAGTCTCTGGCAATAAGCGTGCAAACACCGATATTATCGTCTTTGACATCTGTAACAATGTACAGATCAGGATGCTCTCTTATATAATCCGCAACATCCTCAAGCGACATAGTGGTCAGGGTACCGTTAAACTTAGCTCCCATGAACTCATAAAAGCTCAGAGCCTCGCCCGTTCCGTTTACCACATTGATACCATGTGCCCACATCTCCTCCTGATCATCATTATGCGCACAAACTACCTTTCCGTCACTTGTAGTCATAAAATCAAGCTCGCATATCCTGTTGCCGTTTTCATAACAGTTCTCGATGGCTTCACGGCTGTTTGTATATGACAGCATTTCTCCACTCCCGTCTTCCACAAATCCTCCGGCATGGATTATATACCTGTCATTCCTAAGCATTTTGCGGCAGCCATTTAATGTGTATATTCCTTTCGGCGGGATCAGCACAATCACCGCAAAAGCAGCGATAACAGCAAGAATGACAAGTGCGGCAATAACCGCACCTGCCTTGATCTTTTTCTTTCCTATATACAGATTTACATCCACATACCTGCTCAAATTGCTTCCTCTTCCGGCATAATCAGAACTTAACTGTCTCGGG
>DEEW01000012.1:0-123 GCA_002350465.1 Lachnospiraceae bacterium UBA2868 | reverse complement strand
TTCTGAAGAGAAGGGTAAGCATCAAGCATGGAAACTCTGGCTTCTCTTCTGTCATCTTCTACAAGTTCACAGGCAATTCTGAGCCACTGACCATCCTTAAATGCGCATATCTCTGCCTTGGGA
>DEEW01000100.1:7079-8778 GCA_002350465.1 Lachnospiraceae bacterium UBA2868 | reverse complement strand
ATCAGATTATTTATGCTGTTCGGAATTTCTTTTCCTTCAAAAACTTTTCTGATCAAAAGAAAAATGAAGGCAGCCCTGAACACACGGGTCGTCTCATAGAAATACTCAATCGATACCGGGTCTGTTCTATTAGTCGTAGAAATCATATAATGAGTCATAAAGCATGTCAGTAAGACAGAGAGTACAAATAGAAAAAAGAATATAAATAATTGCTTGCTTTTGATCTCTTTAAGAACTACCCCCAAATAGTATCCGGTAACAGGACAAATGAAGGCCATATACAGGATTGGCAAAGGTCTGATATCGGTGTTGACAGTTAATTGTTCTCCTCCAATGAGAAACTGTAAGATCGGCAGAAGCGCTTGGAATACCAAATAGATTACGGCAATATACAGGAACTCTTTTCCGTTCATATTCCTGGCAACCTTTCTCAAGACTGGCAGAATGAGCAGAAAAGCCAAATACAGATACAAAAACCAAGCGGGTACGGAAATAGTGCCGGAATATAATCCGGTTAAAAAATCTTTACAAGAAAAATCATTAAGGCGAAATTCGATATCACAAAGATAGTAAAACAATGAATAGAGAAACAGGGCAACTATATATTTGGGGATTCTTTTCTTTAAAACATATGAAAATGTTTCTTCCTGCTTTCCCAACAGCAACATACCGGAAATCATTAAGAATATCGGGGTATTAATACCGGTCATAACAGAGAAAGGCATAAAGAACCAATACGGAGCTGATCCGACCTCATATGTCGTAAAATGCATATAGCCATAATTAAGAGTGTGATTAAATATCACCAGCAGTATTCCGATAATTCTTAGTATTTCAATGTAGGTTGTCTTTTTGCTGTTTATTATCGTTAGTTCAGACATAATCATCTTATACGGTTTTTAACTGAGCATTAACCGTACGAAAATCAGTTTTATCAAATTATAGCATGGAATAATTATGTTAAGTCTTTTGGACATGAGTTGCTATAATCTTGTAGAAAAGACTTTTGAATAGCAATACGGGCCGGGAGTAGTCCGACCCGTATTGTATAATGAAACAAATAGTCATCAGCATAAATGAGGATAATTAATATGTCAAACGTAAGAGATCGCGGAGTTATAGACATAACATTGGAAGAAGACGGCAAATACGTCCTGGTGATCCTTGATGATATGAAATGGGAGCCTGCGACCCGTCAGGATCACGGCCGTATTCTCCAGGATAAGATCAATGATTATCTTAATTACATCGCGAGTGGACAGGCCGAAGAGGCAAAGCCCGGACTCCGTCCCGTGATCCGCATCATTGCACAATATTCATACAGTAAGTATTGCATTGATTTTCTTGAACGCGTGCGTGCTTTCATTAAGGGAAAAGATGATATCTGTGATATCGAATGGACGCATTCATCTGAAGACGGTCCATTTGAAGACGGATTCAGCGATGATTTTGTTTTCGACGAGACGAAAATATATCCAAGAATAAAGAAGAACTGGGCAAAAGATCCGCAAAACCAGGTATCATTGATGCCCCCGGATGCATCTGCTCCGGATTATCCGGATCAGATGGTAATGATCCGCGTAATGGACAGTTTTATCGGCATGCTTGTTCAAGATATGGGCAGTGTTCTAACCTATATAACTTACGACAAACTGCCTGACGGGGCTGATGTCATGGAACTGTGGAACAAGGCCTTTGA
>DEEW01000100.1:6580-6910 GCA_002350465.1 Lachnospiraceae bacterium UBA2868 | reverse complement strand
AAGCGATAAGAAGCTTGTGAAAAAGATTCTGAAGATGGCTGCAGATATGTTTGAAAGCAACCGGAAAGAAACACCATATCTCTTGTTTTGCAAAGATGTTTTTGTTTACAACAGGATAAGCGGGCATCTTGAGATCAGTAAGAAATACAGTTTTTGATCCGAATGGATTAGAGAATATAATCAGCAGATAATAATGCTATGACAGCTGTTTTGGAAGGAATCTCCAAGGTTAAGTTAATAGACAGGATAATAGATTATGACAAATCGGAGGATGTAAGATAATTATGAAAAGCGGGATGTATATTGTCAAAGCAGAAGAAGATCAGATAG
>DEEW01000100.1:4465-6543 GCA_002350465.1 Lachnospiraceae bacterium UBA2868 | reverse complement strand
AATCAGATAGAAAAAATCGTAGCTATGTCTGTCAGAGCTTTTGAAACAGATGTCAATGTCGGCGGAGTAAAAGGCGAGTATCCGCCTGAATTTGATTCGATAGAATGGCATAAACAAATGGCCCGGGAGGGGCATTTGTATCAAGCAATGATAGAAAAAGATTTGGTAGGAGCCGCCATTGTGTTCCCGGATGAAACACAAAGAAGCGTATATATTGGCAGGATTTTTATTGACAGCGTCTATCATAGAAAAGGTTATGGANNTCTATCATAGAAAAGGTTACGGAATCCGCTTGATGGAATGCATAGAAAGTAAGTTTCCTTGTGCTACGGAGTTTGATCTGGATACACCTTGTTGGAATGAACGGACAAATGCTTTTTACCAAAGATTAGGATACCGTATCATAAAGATAGAGGATGGGTTCAATTTTTATCAGAAAAGAAGGGTAATAGGAACTTAATATGGCTAAGTTATATGTAATAACCGGACCAGCAGGTGTAGGAAAAAGCACCGAACTCCAAAATCCGTGATAGAATGTATAAGATACAGGAAAACCTTGAAAATACTGGGTTGCAACTGCCGGTTGACAAAGTTCAAGGTCCGGTTGGTGGTTTTGTTAAGAGTATTTTTGCTAATCTCAAGCCATCAAAACCCGGAGGTGATGTAAATGACGATTGCTGATAGAATACAGAGCCTTAGAAAGTCGAAAGGCATGTCTCAGGAAGAACTGGCTGACAAGGTCGGTGTATCAAGGCAGGCCGTTTCTAAGTGGGAAAGTGAACAGGCAACCCCGGATCTCGATAAAGTCGTGATCATGAGCGATATTTTCGAAGTTACTACGGATTATCTTCTTAAAGGGATCGAGCCGGTCAAGTCCGATGATCACAAGACGATGGCTGATGTTATCGATCAGAAGGTCCTTACAGAGAAGAACGGCAAGCGCGCGAAAACTGCCCTTAAGTGGTTTCTCATAGGATTCGGTATTTTGCTCGCCATAGATCTCATATCGATGCTGGTTTATTTCCTGGTCAACGGATTCCCCGTCTGATCTGATCCTCAAATAATCTGACACTAAAACAGCAGCGTTTTCGCTGTTTGTATTAATGCGCTCAAAAAAGGAGTTATCCATGAATAAGATAAAAGAATTCATCAAAAACATCAGTCCGTTCAACAACCGGACCGACATGCCGAAATTATTGTATGTCATCAAGGTCATCCTGATCTTCTGGGTATTCAAGTTCGGTGCAGAACTGGTTGGCGAAGGCATAGTCCTGGCGATACACTTTGCCTGCGGTAAGAACCCTCTGCAGGGTGAGATGTTCGGCGATATCACGATTACATTGATCACTTACTACGGATACGGCGTCATGATAGGAATAATGATCCTTCTCTGGAAGCTGTTTCAAAGAAAGACTCTGGCAGAACTGGGCTTGGCGAGACCTGCATGGAGCTATTTCGCAGGAGCCGGAGCAGGAACACTTCTTTTGTTTGTTTCAGTTGCTTTGGCAGTTCTTACCGGCGCGTTAAAGTATAACGGCGTTTTTCGAAATATCGACACTGCGATGGTATTCTTCATGCTCGGAGCTTTTATTTTTCAAGGTGCCTTTGAAGAGGTGCTCTGCAGAGGTATCGTTCAACAGCTTTTGCAGAAGAAATCCATCCCTGTCGCTGTAGGTGTAAGTACAGCCTTATTTACCATTCCTCACATCGGGAACATGGACTTCAGTGCTCCTGCCATTGCAGTAACGGCAGTTATCAACCTTATCCTGATATCGGTCATCTTCTCGCTTCTTACTATCCGTTTTAAAAGCATCTGGGCAGCCTGCGGCCTGCATTCGATATGGAACTATATCCTGTACAGCATCCTTGGACTCAATCTGAGCGGCAATGATGAGATCAATGCTGCCGTATTTGATATGAGTTCTGTCGGAGACAATATATTAAATGGCGGAAAGTATGGTATCGAAGCAAGTATCATCACAACCGCAGTATTAGGAGCCGCTGCAATCGCACTGATCGTGTTTAACATACGGAAGCCGGAACGCGGATGATCAAATGCTATAATTATCTTGTCTGAG
>DEEW01000100.1:4002-4355 GCA_002350465.1 Lachnospiraceae bacterium UBA2868 | reverse complement strand
TTTGAAAGGATAGGAAGAATGACATCAATTGCGAATCCGGATTATAAGTACTACAAAAAACTCGAAGGCACATGGAAAGACAGCAAAGGTTCATGCACGGCTGTTCTTAACAGCGGTGCCGGAATAGAGATACGATATGCGTCCGGAAAGCTTTCCTCCTCATACGGCGTAATGGATGCCATGCAGCTCCTGACGAACCAGTACGGAATGATGCCCGGAATGATGCTTGGAGAGGCTTATACGTTCCATGATGGTGAAGAGATAAAGATAAACCTGAATAACCGTATTGTATATGAGGGCGATAAGACAATATACAGAGTAGCCGAGGCCTGGTATGGCAACGAAGAGCTTCA
>DEEW01000100.1:3441-3956 GCA_002350465.1 Lachnospiraceae bacterium UBA2868 | reverse complement strand
TCTTGCCGAAGGTGAATTTCAATGTTCCTGCGGGTACAGGGGAGAAGCAAGGAGATTCTGTCCGAACTGCGGCAAGGAGATAATTTGAAAAGGTGAAAGAAAAAGTGACGGTTTTGATATAACTATAAGATGAGTAATACACTGAAGTTTTCAATGGAACAAATGAACATTAAGTATTTTCCGTATATTATCTTTCAATGCAGTTGGGGAATCATTCAAACGCTGGTCGGACTGATCATGTGTTTGATCAGTTATGGCGAAAAGCATATGTTCTACAAAGGCTCTATAGCCACGTTTTGGAAAAGACCCTATGGAATATCTTTGGGACTGTTCATTTTTATTCCGCCCCAGGCAAGGTTTTATAACGCGGATAAATATCATTTCAGCGATGATGAGATACGTGAAAGACTTGTAGTTCATGAGTATGGCCACACTATACAGTCACTTATCCTGGGTCCGCTTTACTTTCTGATAGTAGGATTGCCAAGTGTTATATGGGGAATGGTAAAAAAGCC
>DEEW01000100.1:346-3301 GCA_002350465.1 Lachnospiraceae bacterium UBA2868 | reverse complement strand
GATTGAATATGAACAATACCAAATGGAATGAGATATTTCATGCTTTTTATGATAATGAGTGGTCTCCTGAACAGCCGCTTATCAGTTGGAGAACAAAGAACATAGAAAACGGCTATTTAAGCAATTGGGACGGTACGTGGACGCATTTCGGCTGCGAGCCCCGCGAATGGGACAAGATCGATTATCTGCAGATCAGGCTCACAGAAGAAAACTCCGATCTTGTGCTTTCGGAACTGAGAAGGATCCATGTTCCCGGAGAAATTGAAGATGGTATCGTGACCGTCTACGGGTACAGAACAGATGTTGATTATCTGTGATTATGAATGGATAATTCAGCAGTTATATACAGGAAACAAATCAAATGAAGATAGGAATAATTCAAGCTAGCTCACAGAGTGATAAGAACGAATTAATCTGTGATTCAGTACACAAATATGCCGGTGATTCAGAAATCGTTAATTTCGGATGTTTTAGAGATGATATTGAGAAATATAGTTACATTGAAATCTCGATTTTGATAGGTATGCTCCTTGAGAGCGGATCCGTTGATTTCGTTGTTACCGGTTGTTCTTCGGGGCAAGGAATGATGCTTGCATGTAACAATATGCCAGGTGTGCTTTGCGGTTATATTCCTACTCCCGATGATGCATACCTGTTCGCCCAAATAAACAACGGAAATGCAGTTTCCCTTCCTTTGGGTGAGGAATATACCTGGCATGGTACTGAGAATTTGATCCTGACGATCAAAAAGCTTTTTTCGGAACCGTTTGGACAAGGGTTTCCAAAGAGTGATGCTGTTAGAAAGCTTAAAGATACAGCCTTGCTTAAAGAAATAAGGAACAAATCACAGATTGAGTTGATTGAACTTTTGAAAGCATTGGATGACGAACTGATTCGAAAGAGCCTTTCGAAGAAAAATGTAATAGACTATATTCTGTCTAACGGTAATGATGTTCAGTTATTGGATTGGCTCAGGAAATCTAGATAAATGGTTTAGTAAGAGGTGATCAGATCAAAATGAAAGTTTTAATTGTTTATTGTCATCCAAGTAAAAACAGTTTCACATACGAAGTGAAAGAGACTTTTATCAAAGGACTGGAGAGTGCAGGGCATTCATATGTAATTTCTGATCTGTATGCAGATGGCTTCAATCCCGTGATGTCGGAAAACGAGTATATAAGAGAAGGATTTTTCAATATGGACAGTCCTGTAGCGGAGGACGTTCTTCTTGAGCAGAAAAAGATAAATGAAGCAGATGCGATAGCTTTTATTTACCCTGATTTCTGGACTTCGTCTCCTGCTATGTTAGAGGGATGGTTTCAACGTGTATGGACTTACGGATTTGCATATGGAGATGATCCATCTATGAAGTGTCTTAAAAAAGTTTTGTTTTTGATTACCATGGGTGGGTCATTAAAAGATGAGATAAGAAGAGATCAGTTAGAAGCAATGAAGACGGTTATGGTTGGTGACCGGATCAGGAATAGAGCAACAACTTGCGAAGTACATGCTTTTGATGAGATGACCAGAGGCCATGGTAATAATACTAACAGGGATGAAAACGTTGGTAAGCATCTAAGAAAAGTATTTGAAATAGCAACAAAAATTTAAAAAGGAAAATATGAACCCCCAAAAAACTAAGAACTACAAAGAAGTTGTGATTTGCGGTCTCGACGAGTGCGGGTGTGTCGGCGCCACTGCGCGGGGTGCATGTAAGACGGGCGTCAAAGTCATTATGCTCACAAGCTGCATCGGAAGCATATTCTCTGAGAAGATAGTTAAGAAGCAGCGCGAAAAGCTTACGTCCCTGGGGGTTATATACCGTTATGAGTAATTATGAGATTAAGCGGATCAAAGGCGGAACCGACAACTGTTATCTCGTGTCGCACGGCAGAGATGCGATCCTGTTTGATACGGGCAGCGGCACCGCATGTGAGATGGTGATCAACGAGTGCAGTAAGTATGATCTGAAGCTCATAGTGCTGTCGCATACGCATTTTGATCACGCGGAGAATGCAGCGGTGATCTCAGAGAAGTTCGGTGTCCCCGTCGCCTACCATGAGGCGGACGATGAGCTGTTCGATAACTATGATGCGCAGCCTCTTAGATCATACGGACTGGTCGGCTTCGCTGTTCTTCAGTTGTCTTTGAAGGCACTGCGCGAGACGAATGTCAAGAGACCTTTGAACCGCTTCTATGTCAAAGACGGCGACACCTTCGAAGAGTATGGCTTTCCGGATATAAAGGTCGTTGAACTGCCGGGACATACGAAGGGGTCAATCGGCCTTCTGGTTCAGGATTTTGCCCTGCTCGCAGGCGATGCTCTCGACAACTGGATAAAACCTGCTAAAGGTCATCTGTTCTATGACATAGATGTGATGAATAAGACATTCGGGCTCATTCGCTCGCTCGGAGACAGAACGGTCTACTACGGTCACGGGAATCCGACGAAGAACTGATACAGCAATTGAAGAGGTGCCTTAGTAATGAATTTACTGAATTATACGAACCGGGAGTACTCCTGGTTCATATTGAATAATGGAGCATATAATCAGAAGCATTCCTATTTGTAACGAAATTGAACTTCATCCGTCTAACAGTTGTGAGTACATGGACGGAAGGTTATATAAATGCAAGAAATGACACGTGAAAAGAAAAAGCATATAATTCGCAAAGTTCTCCTGATCATTCTTGGAATGACCGCAGTCTTTTTGTTGTTTGCATTCATAAGGCACAGAGTCATGCTGGAAGGCGAGAAAGGTCTTCTGATTCCACCCGGACAGATGGTTGATGTGGATGGGCATAAAATGCATGTATATTCTGTCGGAGAAGGAGAGAAGACGCTTGTGCTGATGGCTGCAAGCGGCACGGTTTGTCCATGCCTTGATTTTAAGAATCTATACTCAAGTTTGGGAGATGATTATCGGATAGTTACCGTCGAGAAGTTCGGATACG
>DEEW01000100.1:0-265 GCA_002350465.1 Lachnospiraceae bacterium UBA2868 | reverse complement strand
ATCAGCGGTCCTTATATCCTTTGTCCGCATTCTTATTCCGGCCTTGAAGCGTTATACTGGGCACAGACTTATCCTGATGAAGTTGAAGCGATCATAGGTCTCGACATGGCTTTTCCCGATGCTTACAACTATACAAAAGGAGGAGCGCTGGTTGAGCCGTATTATCTTGTACAAAACGGGCTTATCAATCTTGGTATAGGTAGATTTTTCTCTGACGACACTTTCCTTCCTGAAGGCGGTTTCCTTTCGGAGACTGAAGAGAAGA
>DEEW01000125.1:5780-6122 GCA_002350465.1 Lachnospiraceae bacterium UBA2868 | reverse complement strand
ATATGCACCAGTCATACGTTTGAGGATAAAGTGACAAATATCAAACGCGCCCAAAATGCCGGTCTTAATGTATGCTCCGGCGGAATAATCGGAATGGGAGAGACTATGGATGACAGGATAGACATGGCGTTTGCACTTGCCAATCTGGGAATTAAATCGATCCCGGTTAACACGCTGATCCCGATTCCGGGAACTCCTCTGGAGAATTTACAGCCCCTTGGTAATGATGAAATATTAAGGACGATTGCGATATTTAAGTATATCAATCCCGAAGCGGATATAAGGCTCGGAGCCGGAAGAAAGCTGATTGATGGAAACGGAGAAGCGGCTTTTTGGAGCGGA
>DEEW01000125.1:4699-5766 GCA_002350465.1 Lachnospiraceae bacterium UBA2868 | reverse complement strand
AAGCCAGTGCAACGATAACCGGAGATATGCTTACCACCTCGGGGTCAACAATAAAGTCTGACAGGGAGATGCTCACCAGGATTGGACGAGAGGTGATTCCCAATACGTCTTTTGCTTAGGAACCGACCTGATTTTTTATTACAAAATCAGCAAAATGAGGATTTGCGCTAAGGGGGTGCTGCGCTTCATTAAGCATTCTGAATTGTGATGGGGGATATCCCGTGCTTTTCCTGAATGCACGGGTAAACGCGGTACAACTGGCAAATCCGCATTGCCCGGCAATATCCGTGACGGTAAGTTCGGGGTTTGACAGAAGCATCTGGGCATAGTTAATCCGCATCTGCTGCAAATACTGATAATAGGTCTTACCGGTGTACTCTCCGAATATTCTTTCGAAGTGATACTTGCTAAAACCGGCATATGCGGATACAGTCTCCAGAGTCAGATCTTCGGTAAAGTGTTCTGAAATATATGCGCAAACATTACTTAATGATATGCGGTTTTTGACGGTCGCAGGAGCAGAAGCGGAGTCTGAACCGTTAAAAAGATTAATATTTTTTCCGCACAGTGCAATGAATTGCATGAGGATGGAATATATTTCAATCTCACCATAGGGTTCAAGTTCTGTAAAGGTTATATAACTGTCATCATCCGGTATTTCTTCGGTTTTCACATGGGATGAACCAAAATACAGATTCATGATCATATCCACGTACTTGCAAAGCCTTTCATATATATCAGCCGGGCAGGCATCCTTTCTGATATGAAGTGCGGGTGACATCAGAAGAAATGATTCTTCTATTTCTTTTAGAGCGATGATTCCGGAAAAATCAGCCTGTATATATAATCGGGATCCCGGGGCCGGGGAGAATATCTCATGAAGAACGGCGGGTCAGATCATAATGATATCCCCAATCTTTACATCATATGTCTGATTGCCGCAGACAACCTTATAGGGAGCGTCCTTGGGTATTATTATCTCTACGTCCGAATGCCAGTGCGGCGGAAAATCGGAATGAAGTCTATTGTTGAATACCCGGAAATTGGTATTGATCTTATGATTAACT
>DEEW01000125.1:4549-4694 GCA_002350465.1 Lachnospiraceae bacterium UBA2868 | reverse complement strand
AACTTTTTCTTTGGCGTTAGCGTTTAAAACCAGTTCGCTTTTCATATTTATACATGATCTCCCGGAACGATCGAAAATTGCTATTGCTATACAACTTTTTGATAACGATTATATTATATTACCGCTTTATGTGGGATTATAACAA
>DEEW01000125.1:4056-4528 GCA_002350465.1 Lachnospiraceae bacterium UBA2868 | reverse complement strand
ATATTTTCAAAAAAAAATCCCCCATATTAAGTTATTTTGCACATAGAGGATAGCAATTTTTGTATAATAGACAGCAATTATTCATTAGCACGTATTATTAAATTGCTTTAATGTTATATACGGAGCAGGGTTCAAAGAATCCAAACCGCATATTAAAAATAGGAGGCTAGTGTATGAAAAAGAGAGTATTGGCGATTTTCTTGGCAACGGTTTTAACCGGATCAATGCTTGCAGGATGTTCAGGAAGCACAGCTGCACCTGCAGCGGCTGATGGACAGACAGCGGAGGCTGCTCCGGCAGCTGATTCAACAGATGCAGCATCTGCAGCATCAACAGGAAAGCAGACAGATGGCAAGAATCTTCCCGAACTGACAACAGATGAAATGACAATTCTGCTTTGGGACATTGCAACAGAGGAACCCGGCAGACCTACACAGGAAGCTGCTGTTGCACGTTTTATGAAGGATTATCC
>DEEW01000125.1:3623-4011 GCA_002350465.1 Lachnospiraceae bacterium UBA2868 | reverse complement strand
AGAACAGGTTCACCAGCAAAATGACAATTACAAGCAGCAGCTTGTAGTAGCTATGAGTTCGGGACAGTGTCCTGATATGTATGTTTCATGGGGCGGCGGTCCTATGGCTGAGTACTACAAGTCAGGTTATGCAGATGATATTACAGAGATGTACAACAAATATGATCATCCTGATTTTATCGATGCAGCTGTAGCACAGGGATCCTACAAGGATAAAATCCTCGGCATACCTTTTGGAAGCCTGTCAGGTTGCGATATATTCTATAATAAGACTATTTTCAAGGATAACGGACTTGAGGTACCCACAACTCTTGATGAGCTTGAAGATGTATGTGCCAAGCTGAAAGCAGCCGGAATTACACCTTTTGCACTTGCTAATGCTCCGAAG
>DEEW01000125.1:366-3599 GCA_002350465.1 Lachnospiraceae bacterium UBA2868 | reverse complement strand
GTTGCACGTCACTCCGGCAATGCTGAGTTCGACGCAGCTTATACACAGGAAGGTTCCTTTGGATCGGAGGCGTTCCTCTTTGCCAGTGACAAGATTCAGGATTGGGTCAAGAAAGGCTATTTCCCCGATGGTGTTAATTCGCTTTCACCGGATGACGGACAGGACAAGCAGCTCCTCTATGACGGAAGTTGCGCTATGATGCTTCACGGATCGTGGATGGCAGGAAGCATGTCATCCGATAATGCAGAGTGGTACCAGGAAAACATCGGTGTATTCAGATTCCCTGAGGATACTGAGGCGAAGGCAAAGGGTGTTCCCCAGAATGTTGAGATAGGTACGGCAATTGGTAACTGCTTCAACTTCTATAGCAAGGGTGACCAGGCTAAACTTGATGCCATGTACGTTCTTGCAACACAGTATTACAATGATGATACATACAATCAGATGCAGATGGATAGTTTCCAAACTCCCTCTATAAAGGGATTTGAGAACCAGGTTACAGATCCTAACATGAAGATTATTACGGATGTATTCTTCAACGCTTCCAATGTTCAGCTTTGGTATGACCAGTATCTGCCGGCATCCGTAACAGAGGTACATAAAAACAGCATGTCCTCACTGTTTGGGCTTGAAAAGGATGGTGCCCAGATAGGAGCAGATCAGGATGCAGCTATGAAGGCTGCTCTTGCGGAAGAGTAACGATAATAAATATTTAGCAAATCATCAACTGATTGGCTGCCTGCCGGCCTTAAGACGGCAGGCAGCTTTCGGATATAGGAGGATGTATGGCACGGGAAACCAAAAACAATGGCAGTCTGGCGAAGGTCAAGAAAAAGCGGGTTGCTGTAGCGGCAACTGTTTTCCTGCTTCCCACATTCATATTGATTGCTGTTTATTTCATCTATCCGATCATTGACACCTTTGTTATCAGTGCATACAAGTGGAACGGAATATCTTCGACCCGTACTTTTATAGGTATGCAGAACTGGGAAAATCTTGTTCATGACAAGAATTTCTGGGGCGCTTTCGGTCACAATGTTGTAATCATGATTTTCTCAATCCTGCTCCAGATCCCGATCGGAATGCTTTTAGCTACTTTTCTTGATGCGGGAGGAAAAAAGTTTAATATCTTCAAGATCATTTGGTTTCTTCCGTATCTTATGAGCTCCGTGGCAATCGCATTCTTGTTTACCTATGCGCTTGCAACTAACGGGGGAATCTTTTCTTCACTTGCCAGTATTATTCAGGGCAGGAAGGTTACGGTAGATCTGCTGGGCAGATCTCCTCACGCATTGTTTGCAGTCATCGGAGTAATGGCATGGCAGTATACACCTTTTTACATGGTATATTTCATTGCCGGCTACAGTAATATCGATACGTCCATTTATGAGGCGGCGATAATCGATGGAGCAACACGGGGCCAGTATGTAAGGCAGATAGCAATTCCGCTTCTCGGTCCCATTTTTAAAACAGCATGTACTATGTCACTTATCGGTTCGCTTAAATACTTCGATCTGATATGGAATCTGACCCAGGGAGGACCTGTTAATTCCACGGAGTTGATGGCTACCTACATGTACAAACTGTCATTCCAGCAGTTCAACATGGGCTACGGTTCCGCCGTTGCAGCCGGAATGTTTATATTGATCACGGTTATTGCACTTTTGTTCCAAAAGGTATTTGTGGTAAAGGAGGATTACTGATATGCAGGCAAAAGATACTGATTATGCAAAAGAGAAGAGAAAATCAGTAATAGCGTGGATTGTCGCAATTGCTCTGGCATGTGGTTGGCTCATAATCACGTTGACTCCGTTTGTGTTTATGGTGATCAATTCGTTTCGAAAACAGTTTGACATGTTGCAACAGGGCGTATTCCATCTCCCGGATCCATGGTATTTTATGAATTATGTGGAAGTAGTAACCCATGGCTTCTTCGGGTACTTCTTCAGAAGCGTTCTCGTTGTCTCGGTGTCTTTGGTGTTGATGCTGATTTTGTCGGCGTTTGCGGCCTATCCGCTCTCGCGAATGAAGTTTAGGTTTCGCGGACTGATTTACGCGGGTATAGTAGCCATGATGTCGGTGCCTATGCATGTAACACTTATTCCAACATTTAAGCTTACAACGGATATGGGACTGTATGATTCGCTCAGTTCCCTGATTGGCCCCTATGTTACGTTTGCGTTGCCTATGTCAGTTTTTATTCTGACGGCATTTATGACAACAATACCGAAAGAGGTTGAGGAATCGGCGGAGATCGACGGATGCGGACGCTTTCGTAATTTCTTCATGATTATTCTGCCGCTGTCCAAGTCCGGATTGTCTACTTTGGCTATTTATAACGGTGTAGCGATGTGGAATGAATTTGCCTTTGCCAATACATTTCTTCAGACACCGGCGCACAAGACTCTGCCTCTTGCACTTAATCAGTTCAAGGGCGAGCATGCACTTGATATTCCGATCATACTGGCTGTGCTGACGCTTTCGGTTCTTCCGATGATAATACTGTTCATTGTTTTTCAGGATAAGCTTGTCAAAGGAATGATGGCAGGTGCGGTTAAGGGTTAAGTGATTTTTAAACAGAAAAGAAAGAGGTTTTTATGATTATATACGTAGATGTTAATGCTAAACATGACGGTAACGGAACCAGAGAATTACCGTACAGAAGAATTAACGAAGCGGCAACCGTTGCCCGTCCGGGTGACGAAGTGATAGTGGCTCCGGGAGTCTACAGGGAATATGTTAATCCGGTAAATGCCGGATGCGAAGACAGCCGGATAATCTATAAGAGTGAGAAGCCGCTTGGAGCTGTTATAACCGGTGCAGAGACTGTTAAGGGCTGGGAACAATACAAGGGTGATGTTTGGTGTGTAAGAGTAAAAAACAGCATCTTTGGATGTTACAACNNTACAACCCCTATACAACTCTCGTATACGGTGACTGGTATTTTGCCGCTCCCAACAAGCATACAGGCTGTGTGTGGATAAATGATGAGGCACTCTATGAGGCTTTAAGTGTTGATGAGTGTATTGAAGCGAAGGTATATGAGTGTTCATGGGATCCTGACAAATCAAGGAGAAAATGGTATGCCGGGCAGGATACGGATAAAGACGAAACAGTCATTTACGCTAATTTCGGTGGGGCAGATCCCAACAGTGAAAATGTTGAAATCACAGTCAGACGCGAATGTTTTATGCCCCAAAAAGAAGGAGTAGGATACATAACCGTCAGTGGAT
>DEEW01000125.1:0-257 GCA_002350465.1 Lachnospiraceae bacterium UBA2868 | reverse complement strand
AGCAAATGCGCAGGTATATGTGTAGGCAGGTATTATGATCCGGAAAACAGCAATTTCTATACTACAAAGCATGTAAAGAGTCCAACTCAGATGGAAAGAGATTCGGTCTGCCGGGGGCAGTACTATGGATGGCTCAAGGAGAAAATCGGAGGCCATATTATCCGCAGGAACAATATTCACCACTGTGAACAGGGCGGAATCATAGGACGTATGGGCGGCGTTTTTTCGATCATCGAGGATAATCATATCCATCATAT